>NZ_DBLXSO010000041.1:0-24737 GCF_057878315.1 Jutongia sp.
GATTCGATGAATATCAGTTATGCCTGCTGGAGCTTCTGCAATAAAGGTGAGTCCGCTTCTTATCTGAAGACCTCCTGCAACAAGACAACGGGTGGCTTTGAAGATTCCGATCTGACAACGACCGGAATCTGGTTAGTGAATACCTACCGGGCGCATCAGGATGCGGAAAACAACGAGGATACACAGCGGACACCGGCACCGGGAACGAGCAGTGAACCATCGTCATCTGCTGCGCCGGGAACAAGCGGAAATCCGTCCGTAACGTCAGCACCGGGGACAAGCAATGGTCCTTCGGTAACAGCCGCACCGGGAGCATCCGGTCAGCCGTCTGTGAGCAATCCGCCGGTTCCGACAGCAAGCAATACACCGAATCAGCCGCAGAACACCACGAAGCCGGGGACAACGAATCAACCGTCTTCGACAAAGGTTCCATCGGGAACCTCGTCTGCCGGAAATAATACATCCGGTGTAGGAAACAGCGGACAAAGCGGTACAGGATTTGACAATGGCAGCCTGAATAATGGTGGCACAAATGGCAAATATGTGATACTTAAGAAGAAAGTCCTTAAGATTAAGAAAGGCAGAAAAGCTAAGATTGTGATCCGCAGGAAGATGTCGAAGGATCGCGTGAAGAAGTATAAGATTATCAAGGGTAAGAAATACATCCGTGTCAGCAAGAAGGGTGTTGTCAAAGGACGCAGAAAAGGAAAAGCAGTAGTGAAGGTTGTTATGAAGAGCGGAGCATCCGCAAAGTGTCGGATCTTTGTCCGGTAGAGGAATTGCAGCTCAAATGAATGATACTTAAAAATCGCTTAAACCATACGGTCTAAGCGATTTTTTATTGGGAAATATTCAAATTTATATTTTTATGAAACAACCTGCTGACTTTTTTCGGAAATCACTAAGATTTCATTATCTATACGAAATTATCTGTTAGCTCTCTTCTTACGGTGACTCTCAATCGATTCCTTCCAGATCGCCGGGTGGAAGAGAATCAGCAGTGGGAACAGCTCCAGTCGACCGGCCAGCATGTCAAACATCAGTACAAGCTTGGAAAATACATTGAACTGTTCGAAATTCTGTGTCGGTCCGACCTTTGCAAGTCCGGGTCCCATGTTGTTGATGGTGGTCAGAACCGCTGTAAAGTTGGTGACCAGATCCTTATCCTCGAAGGAAATTGCAAAGACAGAGAGTGTAAAGATAATAATAAACGTAATGAAAAATACGTTGATGGAGCGGACCACCTCATGATCGACCGGCTTGCCCTCCACATTGATCTTGCGCACACTCTTCGGATGAATGTAGCTGTTTAATTCCTTCAGAACCGTTTTGAAAAGAATGACAATACGCGAAACCTTGATGCCGCCGCCGGTACTTCCGGCACAGGCTCCCACAAACATGACGATGATCAGGATCGTCTGGCTTGTCTGCGGCCACAGGTCAAAGTCGGTTGTCGAAAATCCGGTTGAGGTTGCCAGCGAAGCTACCTGAAATACGGAATGTGTCATTGCCTCAAATCCGGTCGGATACATCGTACGGACATTCAGGAAAATGATCGTTATGGCGATCAGGATCATGGCGAGATAATAATGGATCTCTTCCATGGAAACAGCCTTTTTGAAATGCCGGTACAAAAGATAGAAATAAAAGTTAAAATTAATACCGAACAGGATCATAAAGATGGCGACAACCCATTGAATATAGGGGGAGTACCCCATTATGCTGTCGTTCTTGATGCCAAAGCCACCGGTACCTGCCGTACCGAATGCAGTTGTCAGTGCATCAAACAGTGGCATATGTCCTGCCAGCAGGAAAATAAACTCGATCACTGTCATGCCGAAATAGATCGTGTAAAGGATCATTGCAGTATAACGCACTTTTGGAACAAGCTTTCCGACGGATGGTCCCGGGCTTTCTGCGCGCATCAGATTGATGCTGGAGCCACCGCTTAACGGAAGAATGGCAAGCAGGAAAACGAGAACACCCATACCGCCGATCCAGTGCGTAAAGCTTCGCCAGATCAGAGCTGTGTGGGAAAGTGCCTCCACATTGCCAAGCACGGTGGCGCCGGTTGTGGTAAAGCCGGAGATCGTTTCAAAAAGTGCATCCTCCCAATGTGGGATCTCGCCGCTGATCCAGAATGGAATTGCACCGAAAAGACTGAGCAGGATCCAGCTCAGGGATGTGGCAAGACATCCTTCCTTAAGATAGAAGGTGGTGCTTTTAGGCTTGTGCAGTGTCATCAGAACACCGATGAGCATGCAGATACAGGCAACTACAAAAAAGTAACGTCCCTCCTCTTCATGATAAATGAGGGACGTAACACATGGAAGCAGCATAAATGCTGCTTCGATCTTTAATACATAACCGAGAATATATCTTAATATTGAATAATTCATAACCTTACATCCTTTACTTCAGAATATCTCGTAGATCATTAAAACCGGTGTGTGTTGTCACGACCATAACGGTATCCCCGACCTGAATAGAATCAGAACCGCTTGGGATCAGGATCGATCCGTTACGGCTGATAAAGCAGATCAGCAGATTATCCTTCAGGGAAAGATCCATGAGAGGGATATCGGTCACGGCAGATAGTTCGTTGACACGGAATTCAATCGCCTCTGCACGGGAATCAAACATATGATACAATGTCTCAATGTTGCTGCCCATGGAATCCTTCTTGGCGCGGACGTACGCAACGATCGCTTCGGAAGTGATATATCGAGGATATACCACACTTCCCAGATCAAGCCGGCTGATAACATCCTTGAAGTTCATACGGTTGATCTTGGTAATGACCTTTGCATTTGAAATCTGCTTGGCGTGAAGTGTCAGCAGGATATTTTCCTCGTCAATACCGGTCAGAGGGACAAAGGATTCAATTGAATCAATGCCCTCCTCCTCGAGAAGATCTTCATCCGTACCGTCTCCGTTGATGATGGTGGCCTTTGGAAGAAGTTCGCTGAGCGTCTCGCAGCGCTTCAGATCCTGTTCCACGATCTTAACGGATACGCCCATCGGGAGAAGTTGCTTTGCCAGGTAATAAGCTGCCTTGCTGCCGCCGATGATCATCGTGCTCTTGACCTGATTCGTCTTGATACCGATGTCCTCAAGGAAAAAGCGTCCGTGACCCTTTGGTGCAACGAAGGAAATCTTATCTCCGCCGAGCAGCAGGGAATCACCGGATGGAATGTACATGGCACCGTTTCGTTCAATGCCGCAGATCAGCACGCTTGTGTTGATCTTCTTGCTGAGCATGGAAACGCTTATACCGTCTAATATATTATTCTTTGGAATCTGAATCTTAATCAGCTCTGCCTGTCCGTGAGCAAAGGAATTGACTTCGAGTGCGGTCGGCAGATAGAGAATACGGGAGATTTCCTTTGCTGCTTCAAGCTCCGGATTGATGATCATGGCAAGCCCGAGCTTGTCCCGCAGATATGCTGCCTCGCCGCTGTAGTCAGGTGTACGGACACGCGCAATGGTGGAGCAATTCGCCACCTGATTAGCGACCGTACAGCACAACAGGTTCAGTTCGTCTGACTCTGTAACGGCGATCAGCAGATTGGCGGAAGCGATGCCGGCGTCCATCTGTACCCGGTGGCTTGCGCCGTTGCCGGTGATCCCCATGACATCGTAAGTGCTTGCAACCTCCTGTACCTTTTTGGCATTCTGGTCAATGATTGTGATATCGTGTCCTTCTTTCACAAGCTGTTCGATTAGTGTAAGTCCTACTTTGCCGCAGCCAACGATAATAATACTTAAACCCTGTTTCGCTGGTTTTTTTGCGATTAACATATTCTTACCTCCCAAAACAAATACCCTGACCTGCCGCATCCGAACAATGTGGGTCAGGGACACATATCTAAAACACCTCTATACTATATGCTTTTTTCTCATAACTTTCAAGAAAAATTTGGTTTGATTCATAAGCAGCGATTTTACGCATAGGATGAAATAAGGTAATCAATGAGGAGAAATACTCAGTGGAAAAGAAAAAATATGAAAAATATCATTTAGGATCTCTGTCGGAATGTCTGGAGGAGAGGGCTGTTTTACTGGCACAGTATATGATTGAGCATAAAGCGACTGTCCGTCAGACAGCGTCTGTATTCGGGGTCAGCAAAAGCACGGTACATAAGGATCTGACGGAAAAGCTTCCGGTGATCAATCATGCATTGGCGGCGCAGGTGCGCCAGGTGCTTGATATCAATAAGTCCGAGCGTCATATTCGTGGCGGACTGGCGACTAAGGAAAAATATCTTCTGAAAGAAAAAGAACAGGAGAAATTCCGAAATGCATATTAAATGCACGGAATCGCTCCTGTCCCGGATTCTGTGTGACATCAAAATGAATCAGCGTGTGATCACGGCTGTTTTTCGTTGATCGCACGGATCGTGTCCTGAATGTCTTTCCATGTTAGTTTATCGGAACTGAACGAGAGAATGGAGTGCAGCGGAGTGTCGGCAAACATCGCACGCATCATCTGGGCGGTGCCGGCTCCCATGCTGTCATTCTCGCCGCCCGAGGTGTCTGTAAATCCGCTCTTTGCCAGCATGGCATCTAATGGCGAAGGATCATTTGCGTAGTTGTAAACATCATCGCAGGATGACGTTTCTTCGACGTAGAACGGAAGCTTTTTATCATTTTCCAGATGGAGCGTCAGACGCTGGCGCACATCTCTGGAGGAAGCGCTGATCAAAAGCTCATAATCTCCGGACGGTGCATACCAGTCATGGATCTGCATGCTGTAATAGGAGAAGGAGCGTGCGTCCAGATCAAGCAGGATCGTTTTCGTCTCGCCCGGCTCCAGAGCTACCTTGGCAAAGTTTTTCAGCTCCTGTTCCGGACGGATCTCTTCGCAGGCGGCGTTCTTTACGTAGAGCTGGACAACCTCCCGGCCTGCAATATCACCGGTGTTGGTGATATCAACAGAAACCTGGATCGTATCATCCGGCTTGGCAGGGATAGACGGGATCACGTCCATGCCTGTATTCTGCCCATTTGCCGCACTTGTGGAAGAGCTGCTGACAGACTGACCGTTTACGATCAGCTTTGCATTGGAATACCGGAAGGAGGTATAGCTTAATCCGTAACCGAATGGGAATAATACGTCCATTTTGCGCTTGTCGTAATAGCGGTATCCGATAAAAATACCCTCCTGATAGTGGACTTCGTTGTGTGTACCCGGGAAGTTTAAGAATGCAGGGTGATCCTCCATGCGCAGAGGATAGGTCTCGGCAAGTTTACCGGATGGATTTGCTTTGCCATAGAGAAGATCGACTGCGGCGGCACCGGCAGCCTGTCCGGCAAGATACAGATCGAGTACGCCCTTTACCTCGGACAGCCATGGCATCAGGATCGGTGAACCGTTGTGCAGCACGAC
This sequence comes from Jutongia sp., assembly GCF_057878315.1. Classification (NCBI taxonomy): domain Bacteria; kingdom Bacillati; phylum Bacillota; class Clostridia; order Lachnospirales; family Lachnospiraceae; genus Jutongia; species Jutongia sp. The sequence goes on from NZ_DBLXSO010000041.1 coordinate 5,390, forward strand.
AACAGTGTTTGGCTGCACCTTACAGATCTCATGGATCAGCGTATTCTGGCTTTCCGGCATATTCAGGTGGGTGCGGTCGAAGCCCTCGCTCTCGAAGGAATCCGGCAGTCCTGCGAAAATAACAGCAACCTCAGCTTCCTTTGCGGCGGCAACTGCCTCGGAAAGAAGTGTCTCATCAACCTCGTCCTTTTCGGCGACATATCCCTTTTTATATGTAATGTTTGGATTATCCCTCAGGGCATCCAGAGCACTCTCGATGCGGAAGCAGTTGATGTGGCTGGAACCGCCGCCCTGTGTTCGGGGCGTCTCGGCAAATTCGCCGATAATGGAAACCTTCTGTGACTCCTTCAATGGAAGAATGCCATCGTTTTTCAGGAGAACAGCACTGTTATCCGCAACCTTGCGGGCTAGCTGGTGATGTGCCTCCATATCGTAGGAAGCGTTTTCTTTCTTATTAGAATAATACCGATCCACAGCTGTCAGAATCCGTTCTACGGTTCTGTCTAATGTCTTCATGGAAACGGTGCCCTCCTGTACTGCTTTGATGATCAGCTTGTCTGTCTCGCCGTGGCAGTCCGGCATCTCCAGGTCAAGACCGGCGTTTAATGACTTCACACGGTCGTTCATCGCACCCCAGTCGGTCATGACAAGCCCCTGAAAGCCCCATTCCTCGCGCAGCACCTTATTCAGAAGCCAATCATTTTCACAAGAATAACATCCGTTAATGCGGTTGTAGCTGCACATGATGGTCCACGGCTGTGCCTTTTTGACGACACGTTCAAAGGCGGTAAGATAAATTTCGCGCAGTGTCCGCTCATCGACCTCGGAGCTGGCATTCATTCGCCTTGTTTCCTGATTGTTGGCGGCAAAATGCTTCAGGCTGGTGCCGATGTTTTTCTCCTGCACGCCGTTTACAAAGGCGGCGCCGATCTCTCCGGCGAGATACGGATCCTCGGAATAATATTCGAAATTTCTTCCACCGAGCGGCGAGCGTTTCATATTGATACCCGGTCCGAGCAGGACAGCAACGTCCTCTGCCTGACATTCATCGCCGAGCGCATTGCCGACCTCATGAACCAGATCGCGGTCGAAGGAGTTCGCCAGGGATGCTGCTGTTGGAAATCCAACGGCAAGAATGCTCCTGGCCCATCCCATATTATTGATGATCTCCTCCTGCTTGCGCAGTCCGTAAGGTCCGTCGGAAACCATGATTGCCTTTAAGCCGATGCGGTCAATTGTCTCGGTATGCCAGAAATCGGCACCGGAACACAGGCTTGCCTTCTCCGCTAATGTCATATCCTGTATCATCTTTTTGATATCCATAATGTCTCCTTTCCTATTATAAGTGATAAAATTTATGAAAAGAATAATTCAATCAATAGAAATGCTTGACAACCATCAAATTAGATGGTAAGATGGAAAATGCACTTATTGTGGCAGATTATAAACTAAAACTAGTATAAAATATATTATAGCATAGTTTTTAAGGATTGAAAAGCCACAAAATACTCTACAAAATTAAGGAGTGAAACGGCGATGGAGAAAAACAGAATACGTCCGGTAAAAGTAGGCAACGGTGTGAGAATGAGTTATGCCCATCAGGGAGAAGTTCTGGAGATGCCAAACCTCATTGAGGTGCAGACCAATTCTTACCAGTGGTTTTTGGATGATGGTCTGAAGGAAGTATTTCGGGATATTTCCCCAATCTCTGACTTTGGCGGTCATCTCAGCCTGGAATTTGTTGATTTCAAGCTTTGCAGAGACGAGAGCAAGTACGATATTGACCAGTGTAAGGAGAGGGATGCTACTTATTCCGCACCTTTAAAGGTTAAGGTTCGTCTGCACAACAAAGAGACTGAGGAAATCAAGGAACACGAAATCTTTATGGGTGAATTGCCTCTGATGACAGCGACAGGTACCTTTATCATCAACGGTGCTGAGCGAGTTATCGTCAGTCAGTTGGTACGATCCCCGGGCATTTACTATGCGATTGGACATGACAAGATCGGTAAAGAGTTATTCTCTTCTACAGTAATCCCAAATCGTGGTGCATGGCTGGAGTATGAGACGGATTCCAATGATGTCTTCTTCGTCCGTGTTGATAGAAACAGAAAGGTTCCGATCACTGTATTTCTGCGTGCTCTTGGTCTTGGCACCAACGCAGAGATTAAGGAGATGTTTGGTGAGGAGCCAAAGATCCTTGCAAGTATTGAGAAGGATACTACAGAGAATTATCAGGATGGTTTGCTTGAGCTTTACAAGAAGCTTCGTCCGGGTGAGCCACTTTCCGTAGACAGCGCAGAGAATCTTCTGAACGGTATGTTCTTCGATCCGAAGAGATATGATCTGGCGAAGGTCGGAAGATACAAGTTCAACAAGAAACTGCATTTTAAGAATCGTATCGTTGGCTGCAAGCTGGCAGAGGATGCGGTTGATACTGTAACCGGTGAGAAACTGGAAGCAGGAACACTGATCACAGAGGAGATTGCCGTACAGCTCCAGAACGCTGCAGTTCCTTATGTGATGGTAGAATATGAGGAGCATGTAACAAAGGTTCTTTCCAACCTGATGGTTGACCTGCGTTACTATCTGCCAGATGTTGATCCGAAGAGCATCGGTGTGACAGAGGACGTTTACTATCCACTGCTCAAGCAGATCCTCGATGAGAACGAGTCCGAAGAGGATATTATTGAGGAGATCCAGTACAATATCTCCGAGTTGATTCCAAAGCATATCACAAAAGAAGATATCTTTGCTTCCATCAACTACAATATCCATCTTGAGTATGGCATTGGTAATGATGATGATATCGATCACCTGGGTAACCGTCGCATCCGTGCGGTTGGTGAGCTTCTTCAGAATCAGTACCGTATCGGTCTGTCACGTATGGAACGTGTTGTTCGTGAGAGAATGTCCACCCAGGATCTTTCTTCTATCACAGCACAGTCTCTGATCAATATTAAGCCGGTTACGGCAGCAGTGAAGGAGTTCTTCGGAAGTTCCCAGCTGTCACAGTTTATGGATCAGAATAACCCGCTCAGTGAGCTGACTCACAAGCGTCGTCTTTCCGCATTGGGACCGGGTGGTCTGTCCAGAGACCGTGCCGGATTCGAGGTGCGAGATGTCCACTATTCTCATTATGGACGTATGTGTCCTGTAGAGACTCCTGAGGGACCTAACATTGGTCTGATCAACTCTCTGGCATCTTATGCACGTATTAACGAGTATGGTTTTGTCGAGGCTCCTTACCGTAAGGTGGACAAGGCAGATCCTGCAAATCCTCGTGTTACAGATGAGGTTGTTTATCTGTCTGCTGACGAGGAGGATAAATATACCGTTGCACAGGCGAATGAGGCACTCGATGAGAACGGCTACTTTGTACGTAACAGCGTATCCGGTCGCCGCCGCGAGGAGACATCCGAGTTTCCGAAGAAGGATATCGATCTGATGGACGTATCTCCTAAGATGGTATTCTCTGTTGCAACAGCCATGATCCCATTCCTTGAGAACGATGATGCAAACCGTGCCCTGATGGGTTCCAACATGCAGCGTCAGGCGGTGCCGCTTCTTGTAACAGAGGCTCCTGCGGTCGGTACAGGTATGGAGATGAAGGCAGCGATCGACTCCGGTAACTGTGTGATCGCAGAGGCAGATGGTGTGGTTGAACGTTCCGCTTCCAATGAGATCATCATTAAGGAGACAACAGGAACCGTTCATAATTATAAATTAGCAAAGTTCCAGCGAAGTAACCAGGGAACAAGTATGAACCAGAGACCTTTAGTCAACAAGGGTGACGAGGTCAAGGCAGGACAGGTTATCGCAGACGGTCCTTCTACCTGCGGTGGAGAGATCGCCCTTGGTAAGAACCCTCTCATCGGTTTCATGACATGGGAAGGTTATAACTACGAGGATGCGGTTCTTCTCAGTGAGAGACTGGTTCAGGAGGATGTTTACACATCCGTACACATCAGTGAGTACAATGCCGAGGCAAGAGATACAAAGCTTGGTGCCGAGGAGATTACCCGTGATGTTCCGGGCGTTGGTGATGACGCACTCAAGGATCTGGATGAGAGAGGTATCATCCGTATCGGTGCTGAGGTTCGCGCCAACGATATTCTGGTCGGCAAGGTTACACCGAAGGGTGAGACAGAGCTGACGGCAGAGGAGAGACTTCTTCGTGCGATCTTCGGCGAGAAGGCAAGAGAAGTTCGTGATACATCACTCAAGGTTCCTCATGGTGAGTTTGGTATCGTTGTAGATGCCAAGGTATTTACCAGAGAGAACGGCGATGAGCTTCCGCCGGGAGTGAATGAGAACGTTCGTATCTATATTGCACAGAAGCGTAAGATCCAGGTTGGAGATAAGATGGCCGGACGTCATGGTAACAAGGGTGTGGTTTCCAGAGTACTTCCTGTGGAGGATATGCCATTCCTTCCAAACGGTCGTCCTTTGGATATCGTGTTGAACCCTCTGGGTGTGCCTTCGCGTATGAACATCGGTCAGGTCCTGGAGATTCATCTGAGTCTGGCTGCAAAGGTACTGGGATTTAACGTAGCAACTCCTGTCTTTGATGGCGCAAATGAGCACGACATCATGGATACACTCGAGCTGGCAAATGATTATGCCAATACACCGCTTGATCAGGAAGAGCTTGAGGCAGAAAAGGCAAAGGCTGCAGAGGATGGCGTTGAGTATCCGGCAGACGTTGTGCCTTTCGTAGATAAATATAAAGATGTCCTTGATCCGGAGGTTATGAACTATCTGGTTGAGAACAAGGAATATCGTCAGCAGTGGAAGGGCGTTCCGATCCGCCGTGATGGTAAGGTTCGTCTCCGCGATGGTAGAACAGGTGAGTATTTCGATGGCGAAGTAACGGTAGGTTTCATGCATTACCTCAAGCTCCACCATTTGGTTGATGATAAGATCCATGCTCGTTCTACCGGTCCTTACTCTCTTGTAACACAGCAGCCACTCGGTGGTAAAGCACAGTTCGGTGGTCAGCGTTTCGGAGAGATGGAGGTTTGGGCACTTGAGGCTTATGGTGCTGCATATACACTTCAGGAGATCCTGACTGTGAAGTCCGATGATGTCGTTGGTCGTGTGAAAACATACGAGGCGATCATCAAGGGAGAGAACATCTCTGATCCTGGTATTCCAGAGTCCTTTAAGGTACTTCTTAAGGAGCTTCAGGCACTTGCACTTGATGTTACGGTTCTGGATGAGGACGGTAACGAAGTACCGATGACAGAGAGCGTTGAAGAGGATCGTGATGAGGATATCAAGCCGCTCATCGATGGCGATGCCAACTTTGCATTTGGCAACGGAGAGTCCTTCGAGGCTGCAGGTTTCAAAGAGGGTACTGCTGAAGAGCTTGAGAATGACGACATTTTTGGCGATTTTGAAGCTTCCGAGGAACCGGATCTGTTATAAGACGAAACTTCGGATTTACACAACCTGGATGTGGAAGAATGGAGGTTACTATGGTAGATAGTACTGTAAAGGAAGAAAAGCATATCACATATGATGCAATCAAGATCGGTCTTGCCTCTCCGGAAAAGATCAGAGAGTGGTCCCGCGGTGAGGTTAAGAAGCCGGAGACAATCAACTACAGAACATTAAAGCCTGAGAAGGACGGTCTGTTCTGTGAGAAGATCTTCGGACCAAGCAAGGACTGGGAGTGTCATTGTGGTAAATATAAAAAGATTCGTTATAAAGGCGTTGTCTGCGACCGTTGTGGCGTAGAGGTTACAAAGGCAAGCGTTCGTCGTGAGCGTATGGGTCACATCGAGCTTGCTGCGCCGGTATCACATATCTGGTATTTTAAAGGAATCCCAAGCCGTATGGGTCTGATTCTCGATGTATCTCCAAAGAACCTTGAAAAGGTACTCTACTTTGCGTCATATATCGTACTCGAGGCTCAGGACGGAATTGGTCTGCAGCAGAAGCAGATCCTGTCTGAGGCAGAGTATCAGGAAGCCAGAGCAAACTATGGCAATGCATTCCGTGCAGGCATGGGTGCAGAGTCCATCATGGAGCTTCTGATGAGCATCGATCTCGAGGAAGAGTCCAATACACTTAAGGAGGAGCTTAAGAATGCATCCGGTCAGAAGCGTGCGCGTATCATCAAGAGACTGGAAGTAATCGAAGCATTCCGTGGATCAGGAAATAAGCCTGAGTGGATGATCCTGACAGTTATCCCGGTTATCCCACCGGATCTTCGTCCAATGGTACAGCTGGACGGAGGACGTTTTGCAACATCCGATATGAATGATCTGTATCGTCGTATCATCAATAGAAATAACCGTCTGAAGAGACTTCTCGAGTTAGGTGCTCCGGATATCATTGTCCGCAACGAGAAGAGAATGCTTCAGGAGGCAGTAGATGCCCTGATCGACAACGGTCGTCGTGGACGTCCTGTTACAGGTCCCGGAAACAGACCTCTCAAATCATTGTCCGACATGCTCAAGGGTAAGCAGGGACGTTTCCGTCAGAACCTGTTAGGTAAGCGTGTTGACTATTCCGGACGTTCCGTTATCGTTGTAGGTCCGGAGCTTAAGATTTATCAGTGCGGTCTTCCAAAGGAGATGGCGATCGAGCTGTTTAAGCCTTTCGTTATGAAAGAGCTTGTTTCTGACGGAACTGCACATAACATTAAGCAGGCAAAGAAAATGGTTGAAAAGCTTCAGCCGGAGGTATGGGATGTCCTCGAAGAGGTTATCCGTGAGCATCCGGTTATGTTAAACCGTGCCCCTACACTTCACAGACTTGGTATTCAGGCATTTGAGCCTACACTTGTTGAGGGTAAGGCAATCAAGCTTCATCCACTCGTATGTACCGCGTTCAATGCCGATTTCGATGGTGACCAGATGGCTGTCCATCTTCCGTTGTCCGTTGAGGCGCAGGCAGAGTGCCGTTTCCTGCTTCTTTCTCCAAACAACCTGTTAAAGCCGTCTGATGGTGGTGTGGTTGCCGTTCCTTCTCAGGATATGGTGCTTGGTATCTACTATCTGACACAGGAAAGACCGGGTGTTAAGGGTGAGGGCAAGTTCTTCAAGTCTATTAACGAGGCAATCACAGCCTATGAGAATGGTGTTGTAACACTTCATTCCCGCATCACAGTCCGCAGAAGTGGTGTGAATGCGCAGGGAGAGGTTGAGATCAAGAACATTGAGTCTACACTCGGACGTTTCATCTTCAATGAGATCCTTCCACAGGATTTAGGTTTTGTAGATCGAAGCAATCCGGACAACTTCCTGACACTGGAGGTAGACTTCCATGTAGGTAAGAAGCAGCTGAAGCAGATTCTTGAGAAATGTATTGATGTACACGGCGCAACAGGAACTGCCGAGACAATGGATCATATTAAAGCATTAGGTTACAAGTATTCTACCCGTGCAGCCATGACAGTATCTATTTCCGATATGACCGTGCCTGCAGCGAAGAAGGATATTCTTGCGGATGCAGAAAAGACCGTTGAGACAATTACACGTAAGTTCCACCGTGGTCTTCTGACGGAGGAGGAGCGTTACAAGGCAGTTGTAAATACATGGTTCGCAGCCGATGATAAGCTGACAAAGGCTCTGATGGCTGGTCTGGATCGTTACAACAACATCTTTATGATGGCGGATTCCGGAGCCCGTGGTTCCCAGGCACAGATCAAGCAGCTTGCCGGTATGCGTGGACTGATGGCGGATACATCCGGTCGTACGATTGAACTCCCGATCAAGTCTAACTTCCGTGAGGGTCTTGACGTACTGGAGTACTTCATTTCTGCGCATGGTGCTCGTAAGGGTCTGTCCGATACAGCGCTTCGTACAGCCGATTCCGGATACCTGACACGTCGACTTGTTGATGTATCTCAGGAGCTTTCCATCCGTGAGGTTGACTGTAGTGCAGAAAGAGACGAGATTCCGGGCATGGAGATTGGCGAGTTTGCAGATGGCAAGGAGCTGATCGAGTCTCTGGAAGAACGTATTACAGGAAGATTCTCCTGTGAGAATATTTATGATGATAACGGTGAACTGATCGTGAAGGCAAACCACATGATCACACCGAAGCGCGCAGCACGTATTGTGAGAACAAAGGCTGTTATGGATGCCGGTCCTAAGGCACGGATCAAGATCCGTACAATCCTGACATGTAAGTCTCACATCGGTGTCTGTGCAAAATGTTATGGTGCTAACATGGCAACAGGTGAGCCGGTACAGGTTGGTGAGGCTGTCGGTATTATCGCTGCTCAGTCCATCGGTGAGCCTGGTACACAGCTTACCATGCGTACATTCCATGCCGGTGGTGTAGCCGGTGATGATATCACACAGGGTCTTCCTCGTGTCGAGGAGCTTTTCGAGGCACGTAAGCCTAAGGGTCTTGCAATCATCGCTGAGTTCGGCGGTACTGTAAGCGTTCGTGATACTAAGAAGAAGCGTGAGGTTGTCGTAACCAATAAAGAAACCGGTGACAGCAAGGCTTATCTGATCCCATACGGTTCCCGTATCAAGGTTCTGGAGGGACAGGAGCTTGAGGCCGGTGATGAGCTGACAGAGGGTAGTGTAAATCCACACGATATCCTTGCGATCAAGGGTGTGCGTGCCGTGCAGGATTACATGATCCGCGAGGTACAGAGGGTTTACCGTCTGCAGGGTGTAGATATCAACGATAAGCATATCGAGGTTATCGTGCGCCAGATGCTCAAGAAGATCCGTATCGAGAACAACGGAGATTCCGATTATCTGCCGGGTGTAATGGTAGATGCACTTGACTACGAGGATACCGTAGAAGAATTGACGAAGGAAGGCAAGGAGCCGCCGGAGGGAAGTCAGGTTATGCTTGGTATCACAAAGGCTGCACTCGCAACCAATTCCTTCATGTCAGCAGCATCCTTCCAGGAGACCACAAAGGTTCTGACCGATGCCGCGATCAAGGGCAAGATCGATCCTCTCGTAGGTCTGAAGGAGAATGTTATCATTGGTAAGCTGATTCCGGTAGGAACCGGTATGAAGAGATATCGTTCCGTGAAACTCGACTGTGATGAAGAGGCAGAGCGCGAGATCGCACAGATCCGTGCAGAAAAGGCTGCTAAGTCGGAGGAAGAGAACAAGAAGGACGACAAGCGCGAGAAAGCAAAAGAGAAAGAGGTCGCTGCAGAGGAAGAGCCTGCAAAGGATTTTGCATCTTCTGATGGCGAGCTTGTATATTCAACGTCCACCGAGGATGATGGAGATATCGATGCCTAATCGATCAATTATATAAGAATTTTTAAGAGGTATTTTATCTGCGGATAGGATGCCTCTTTTGTTGCAATATGCATAAAAACATGATAAGCTTACTGTGTAGGTGTATACATATTGCCTATATGCAAATTTATTATAACGAAAAGGAAGGAATGATGAGATGAGGAAGTTTACAAAACAGATATTGGCATCCGTTCTTTCATTGGCAATGGTGGTAAGTTCGGCGAGCGGAATCGGCATTGCATCCGTGAAAAAGACTGCCAATGCAGAGGAAGCTTCGGCAACAGCAACAGCAGCGCCAAACAACATTGGGGAAGAACGAACGCTGCCAAGCGGATTTGTGACACGCGACAATGGAATTATGCGTGACAATATGGATTCAGCCGCTTATATGAGTAGAATGGGACTTGGCTGGAACTATGGTAACTCTCTGGATCAGGCGATCGATACCAGCAAGATGTCTGACGAAGAGAAAGCGAAGGTAAATGTAAAGTATTGTGAGACATCTGCAAACAATCTGGCATTGACCCAGAAAAACGTAGATACACTGAAGCAGTATGGTTTTCGAAATGTCCGTATTCCGGTAGCCTGGTCTAACCTTATGGATATTTCCGAGGATAAGATGACATACACGATCAACGAAGGATATCTTCAGAGAGTGGAGCAGGTCATTAATTATTGTTTAAATGATGGCATGTATGCGATCGTAAACATTCATTACGATGGAGACTGGTGGGGGCAGTTCGGTGATGCAGACGAGTCTGTCCGCAAGCAGGCATGGGCTCGTTTCAGACAGATCTGGACGCAGGTCAGCAACCGCTACAGAGATTATTCTGACCGTCTGATCTTCGAATCTGCGAACGAGGAACTCGGAGATCGTCTCAACGACAACTGGGTAAAGCGCGACACCAACAACAAGACAGGTGTCTTAACCGTTGATGAGCAGTACGAGACAATGAACAAGATCAATCAGGAATTTGTAAATATTGTCCGTCAGTCCGGTGGCAACAATGAGAAGAGATATCTTCTGATCGCCGGCTACAGCACCAACATCGAAAGAACTTGCGATGACCGTTTTGTAATGCCGACCGATCCGATCAAGGAGAATGGTGTCAGCAAGCTCAGCGTATCGGTTCATTACTACACACCGTGGAATTACTGTGGTGGAAGCGAGTATCATCAGGTTGAGGGTGGCGCAGCGCGTCTTTACGACTGGGGTACCGATGAAGATATTAAGGCAATGCATGCTGAACTGGATAAGATGAGTAAATTTACCGAACAGGGATATGGCGTTATCATTGGTGAGTATGGCGTTCAGACAACCGCAGCCGATGGAATTGCCAACTATATTTACGAAATGGGACAGTATGCACTGGAGAAAGGCATGATCCCTGTACTCTGGGATAACGGCGGATGGTTTAACCGTCAGAAAAATATCATTTCATACGATGATGTCGCTCAGGCAATTCTTGACATGACAGGCGCACAGGGCATTGGCAGGAAAGCAAAGGTCAATACCGGAAAGCCGCTGTATACAGAAGTGCAGGATGAGAGTGGGCTTACACCGGTATATTCCTGGGAAGGAAAATGGAAAAAGAACGGTGGAGACAACGAGACATACTGTGAACCGGCACTTACCGTACTCTCAAATGACGGAACCAATGACTGGTATTATCACTGTAACAGCTATGGATACTGGGCAGTCATTTATTCCGAGGCATTAAAGAATGTCAAGCATTTATATGTAAGAGTTACCTGTGAGAACAATGATATCGATTCCTCTGCACTGCAGCTTGCATCCGCAGAGTTTAAAGAGAATTTCCCTCCGGAGAAGGGGCTGTATGATCCGAATGAGCAGCTGAAGGCTGCCAATAGTGGTGCTCTTGAAAACTGCACCAATGGTAAGGAAACAAATATCAGCGCAGAGGAAAGCTGGAGCGGAAAGATCTTCTCCATTGACGAGGATCTGTTACAGGGCAAGAGCATTCTGTGGATTTCTGCATCAAACAAACCGGTATTTACAAAGATCGAGCTGTTTGCATCCGATGCACCATTCCCAGAGGTAAGCCCATTACCGGTTCCTCCGAGAAGAACACCGGTTCCGTACCCGTCAGATGATGTTGTAATGCCAACGCAGAGTCCAAATCCATCTGCACCGGCGCCGACAGCAACAGTTCCGGCTGCTACGAAAGCACCGGTTCAGACGGCACAGGTTCCGACACCGTCATCGATCACCGTTGCGAAGGGAGATATTGTCAAGGACAAGAATGCTTCTTACAAGATTTCCAATGTTAAGTCAAATACGGTTGAGTACAAAACACCACTGAACAATAAGAAGGCAACTGTTACAGTTCCTGCAACCGTGAAGGTCAGTGGCGTTACCTACAAGGTTACCTCCATTGCCAAAAATGCATTTAAGAACAATAAGAAGTTGAAAAAGGTTACGATTGGTGCAAACATTACGACAATCGGCGCAAATGCGTTTGCCGGATGCAAGAATTTGAAGACAGTCGATATTAAATCCAAGAAATTAAAGAGCGTTGGGAAGAATGCATTTAAGGGCATTCACAAAAAGGCTGTTTTCAAGGTGCCGGCAAAGAAGCTGAAGGCATATAAGAAGCTGCTTAACAGCAAAGCAGGCATCAAAAAAACAATGAAAATTAAAAAATAATTCATATTTTTCAGTAAGAAGTATGGTATGATAACTTCGACAGGGTCCGGCAGGAAAACCGGATCCTGTTTTGGATTTATGCGAAACCGTTCATTCCCTATAAATAATGAATTGCGTGTTTTATTTATCATTTAAACGGAAAGGAAATTATCATGTCAGAGAAGAATACAAACAGAAACAATCCTTTGTGGGATTCAGAGAAAACAATCGAAGAAAGACTGGATTATCTTGTAAATGCGCTCACCTTAGAGGAGAAGTTTTCCTGCCTCGGAACCGGGAATCCTGCGATTGAGCGCCTTGGCATCCCTGCCTTCTTCGTGGGCTGTGAGGGGGCACATGGTTTACAGATGCGTCATGATCAGAGTTTTGATAAGGGTGAACCGCAGCCAACGACAATTTTTCCGAATCCGGTCGGCATGAGTGCAAGCTGGGATACGGAGCTGATCCGGCAGGCGGGCGAGATTGTAGGCACCGAGGCGAGAGCTGTATTTGAGAAGGAAGGACGCAGAGGAGGTCTGTGTCTGTGGGCGCCGACGATCGACATGGAACGTGATCCGCGATGGGGACGTACCGAGGAGGCATATGGGGAGGATCCGTATCTTACCGGGAAGATGGCATCCGCATATATTCAGGGAATGCGCGGTGACGGGGAACATATCCGGTGCGGTGCAACGCTCAAGCATTTCTATGCGAATAATGTAGAGGATGGTCGTGTGTGGAAATCCTCCTCCATCGATCCGCGCAATAAATATGAATATTATCTGGAGCCGTTTTGCCGCGCCGTTGTGGAGGGCGGTGCCGAGGCAATGATGACGTCTTACAATGAGATCAACGGTGTGCCGGCGATCCTGAATCATGAGGTGCAAAAGCTTGCAAAGGAGCAGTGGGGGATCCATCACGTTGTCTGTGATGGCGGCGATATGAAGCAGACCGTGGACTGCCATCATTATTTCGGTTCCCATACGGAGACGATCGCGGAGGGCTTAAAGGCGGGCATCGACTGCTTTACCGATGATATTGATGCAGTTATGGAGGGTGCAAGAGAAGCCTACGAACTTGGAATGATCGATATGAACGATATTGATCGTGCATTAAAATGCCATTTCAGCACGTTGTTCCGTCTGGGACTTTTTGATGAGCAGGAGGAGAAGGAGTATGGTCTGAATCTTCCGGAATATCAGCAGACAGCAAGAGAGCTGACAGGCGAGTCTGTTGTATTGTTGAAAAATGATGCTTTGGAGGGGCAAAAGCTTCTTCCTCTGTCTGCAGAGCATTTTACGGCAGATAAGAAGCTTGCGGTGATCGGACCGTCTGCCGGCGAATGGTTTATGGATTGGTATTCCGGAATCCCCCCGTATTCTGTGACACCGCTTGAGGGAATCCGTGCGGCGATGGGAGGCATGGATCATATTATTTTTGAGTCAGGTGTGCCGGAGATCAAGCTTGCGTGTGGCGACAAATATATCGGTATTCTGGAGGACGGCAAGACAATCGGTCTGGTTGATGAGGCGCATGCGGAGATTTTTGAGTCCGTTTTATGGGACAGAGAGCAGATGACACTGAAAGCAAAAAGCAATGGCATGCTGCTGACTACACAGGATGGTTGTGACGAGGATAAGGTATATCGTGGCGGAACGATCACAGCAACAGCTAAGGCTGCCTTTGGCTGGTTTGTCAAAGAGGTATTTCATGCACAGGTCACTCTCACCGATCTGAAGGAGTCCGAAGAAAAGAGTCTGTCCCTTTCTGTGGACAGCAGATTCCCGGAAATTCTCCGAAATGGAGAGGAAATGGTTCTTCGTGCATGGAATAAAGGAGCGCTGTTTGTGGATGAACAGAACCGCATCCGTGTACAGGATGACAATGGATTTGCGGAGGACGGCGAGGTGTGTCGTATTGTAAGCTATACGGATACGCATGGTCATCAGCATATGTTCGGCGATGCGGACTTTGACGGCAGAAGAAACGGAACGTATGAGACGATCACCGGAAGCAGATACCGCAGCCTGCCGCCGATTTGTCCGGTACTGGTGAAGGATGGAATCCGCAGTGCGAAGGATGCAGCCGCAAAAGCAGATACCGTTATTTATGTTGGCGGAGCGCATCCGATGATCACCTGCAAAGAAGAGGTGGATCGGAAGGATATTGCATTTCCGCCATATCAGCGTACGCTGGTGCAGGAGCTTTATCAGGCAAATCCCCGTCTGATCGCGGCACTGGTAACGAGTGTACCTTATGCGATCGGCTGGGAAAAGCAAAACATACCGGCTATTCTGGTTACAGCCGGCGGAAGCATGGAACTGGGCAATGGTCTTGCGGATGTTTTATTCGGTAAGAAAGCACCGGCAGGCAGACTCAATATGACATGGTATCGGGATGACAGTCAGCTGCCGGATATGGATGATTATGATATTATTCAGAAGGAGAGAACCTATCAGTATTTCAAGGGGGATGTGCTGTATCCGTTTGGACATGGACTCACCTATGCGCAGACGGAAATCTGTGATCTGACTGCAGAGACTTCAGAGGATGGACAGACCGTTCATGTGGAATGCACTGTCCGAAATATGGGTCAGGACAAAGCTGTGCAGGTGCAGGACGAAGTGGTTCAGATTTATTTTGCAAAGAAGGCTTCTGCGGTCAAACGACCGATCCGTACGCTTGCTGCCTTTGCGCGCGTGAAGGCGCTGGCACCGCAGGAAGAACGCCGGGTAAGCTTTGAAGTGCCCGTGGAGCAGCTTCGCTATTATGATACGGTTCAGAGGAAAATGCTTCTGGAGCCGGGAAGCTATGAACTTCAGGCAGGACATTCTTCTGCACAGATTGATTGTGTTGCAGAGATAACCCTTCAGGGGCAGGAACGCGGTGTGCGTGACGGTGCTGCATGGCAGCCGGCAGATCATTACGACCGTTCTCAGAATGGATATCTCTGGGAAGGTCATATGGGATATGACAGTGTTGCACATAAAGCAGATACGCATGCACCCGAGGATTTGTTTGAAAAAGTTAGCGGATTATGGCAGAATATAAATGAAGTGACGAGAACGGAGGATGCCGGAGAACGGCAGGACGATTGCCTGATCCTGGAATATGACAGCGTTTATATCCCGGAGGGAGCGGACTGTCTGGTGATTGATGCGGATGCACTGGCGCAGAGTACCATGGATGTATATCTGGATGGTGTCCATCATGCATCCTTTATCGTGCCGGAATTCGATGATCTGTCCGGTGCCGGTGATAATCCGGGCTGGGCTGCCGCGGCAACGGCGAAAAATGCACCGCACGGCAGAGGTTTTCGTCATCTGTCGATTCCTTTGGAGGATCTTGGAAAGGCAGGCAGCGAAACAGTGCTCCGGCTTCGTTGTCAGGGCGATGTGCGGATCTGCCGCTGGAGATTCGAGAAGGCTTCGTAGAACAGACGGAAGTTATTGTGAAGGAATCTGTATCAGAGCGTGTCGGATGCAGATACAGCAGAAGCAGTACACGCAGAAAAGAGGAGGATATGGAAACAAATTTTATCTGGAAAGAACGTAAGAGAAATGCACTGGGGCTTCCCTGGACATTTACAAAGTATGCACTGACCGGGGACAGACTTTTTATTACCAGCGGTTTATTAAAGACGGTGGAGGATGAAGTGCGTCTGTACCGTATCCTGGATATCTCGCTGAGCCAGACATTGACACAGAAAATATTCCGGATCGGAACCATTCAGGTTTCTTCTGCAGACAAGACGCTTGGCAACTTTGAGATTAAAAATATTAAGGATCCAAGACAGGTCAAGGAGCAGCTGTCGCAGCTTGTGGAGGAGAACAGGGAGAAAAAGCGTGTCACAAACCGTGAATTTATGGGCGAAGACAGCGATTTTGATGACGGTGATGACCAATAGGATGCCTGTCGGTACGACACCGATACAAAAAAAGTGAAAAAACTCTTTTCATACACGGGAAGAGTGTGTTATACTAGAAACAGCGATGTGGCAGTCCTTGGGCGTAGTGCGTCCATCTGTCGATATCAAACATTACAATTATTAATATAGGAGGTAACTTTACAATGGCAAACAAATGGGTATATATGTTTAGCGAAGGCGACATGACCATGCGTAACTTACTTGGTGGTAAGGGTGCGAACCTTGCAGAGATGACCAACATCGGTCTTCCTGTACCACAGGGTTTTACAGTAACTACAGAGGCTTGTACACAGTATTATGAGGATGGACGTCAGATTAACGACGAGATCATGGCTCAGATCATGGACGGCGTTAAGAAGATGGAAGAGATCAACGGCAAGAAGTTCGGTGATTCTGAGAATCCGCTTCTCGTATCTGTTCGTTCCGGTGCTCGTGCCTCTATGCCTGGTATGATGGATACAATCCTTAACCTTGGTCTTAACGATGACGTAGTAGCTACAATGATCAAGGGTAACCCGGATCCTACATTTGAGCGTTTCGTATATGATTCATACAGACGTTTCATTCAGATGTTCTCTGATGTCGTTATGGAAGTTGGTAAGAAGTACTTCGAGCAGCTCATCGACAAGATGAAAGAAGAGAAGGGTGTTAAGTATGATGTTGATCTGACAGCTCAGGATCTTAAGACTCTGGCAGAGCAGTTCAAGGCTGAGTACAAGAACCAGTTAGGTACAGACTTCCCATCTGATCCTGTAGAGCAGATGAAGTTAGCTGTAGAGGCTGTATTCCGTTCATGGGACAACCCTCGTGCAAACGTATATCGTCGTGACAATGATATCCCTTACTCATGGGGTACTGCAGTTAACGTAATGCCTATGGTATTCGGTAACCTGAATAACGAGTCTGGTACAGGTGTTGCATTTACACGTGACCCTGCAACAGGTGAGAACAAGCTTATGGGTGAGTTCCTGATCAACGCACAGGGCGAGGACGTAGTTGCAGGTGTTCGTACACCAATGCCAATCGCTCAGATGGAGCAGGAGTTCCCAGAGGCATATGCTGAGTTCGTTAAGGTTTGTGATACTCTTGAGAATCACTACCATGATATGCAGGATATGGAGTTCACAGTAGAGAACAAGAAGCTCTACATGCTTCAGTGCCGTAATGGTAAGAGAACAGCTCCGGCTGCATTAAAGATCGCTTGTGACCTCGTTGATGAGGGACATAAGACAGAGGAAGAGGCCGTTGCAATGATCGACCCTCGTAACCTTGATACACTTCTTCACCCACAGTTCGATGCTGCTGAGCTGAAGAAAGCTACTCCGATCGGAAAGGGTCTTGGCGCTTCTCCTGGAGCTGCTTGCGGTAAGGTCGTATTCACAGCAGAGGATGCTGTAGAGTGGGCTGAGCGCGGTGAGAAGGTTGTACTTGTTCGTCTTGAGACATCCCCAGAGGATATCACAGGTATGAAGAGTGCACAGGGTATCCTGACAGTTCGTGGAGGTATGACATCCCATGCAGCCGTAGTTGCTCGTGGTATGGGTACATGCTGTGTATCTGGTTGTGGCGACATCGTTATGGACGAGGAGAACAAGAAGTTCGAGCTCGCAGGTAAGACTTACACAGAGGGATCTGAGATCTCTATCGATGGTACAACAGGTAACATCTACGATGGTCTTATCCCAACTGTTGATGCTACAATCGCTGGTGAGTTCGGCCGTGTAATGGCTTGGGCTGACAAGTATAGAAAGCTTAAAGTTCGTACAAACGCTGATACTCCTGCAGACGCTAAGAAAGCTCGTGAGCTTGGTGCTGAGGGTATTGGTCTCTGCCGTACAGAGCATATGTTCTTCGAGGAAGACAGAATCGCTGCTTTCCGTGAGATGATCTGTTCTGATACAGTAGAAGAGAGAGAGGAAGCACTCGCTAAGATCCTTCCTTATCAGCAGGGAGATTTCGAGGCTCTTTATGAGGCACTCGAGGGTAACCCGGTTACCATCCGTTTCCTGGATCCTCCACTTCATGAGTTCGTTCCTACTGAGGAAGCTGATATCAAGAAGCTTGCAGAAGCTAAGGGCAAGAGCGTAGACGAGATCAAGGCAATCATCAACTCACTTCACGAGTTCAACCCAATGATGGGTCATCGTGGATGTCGTCTTGCTGTAACATATCCTGAGATTGCTAAGATGCAGACAAGTGCTGTTATCCGTGCAGCAATCAACGTAAAGAAGAAACATCCTGATTGGACAGTTGAGCCAGAGATCATGATCCCACTCGTTGGTGAGGTTAAAGAGCTTAAGTATGTTAAGGATGTCGTTGTTGCAACAGCTGACGCTGAGATTGCAGCAGCAGGTATTGAGATGAAGTACGAAGTTGGTACTATGATCGAGATTCCTCGTGCAGCACTGACCGCTGATCAGATTGCAACAGAGGCTGAGTTCTTCTGCTTCGGTACAAACGACCTGACTCAGATGACATTCGGTTTCTCCCGTGATGATGCCGGTAAGTTCCTGGATGCTTACTATGATGCTAAGATCTACGAGAGCGATCCATTTGCTAAGCTTGACCAGACAGGTGTTGGCCAGCTGATGGAGATGGCTGTAGAGAAAGGTAAGAAGGTTCGTCCTTCCCTTCACTGCGGTATCTGTGGTGAGCACGGTGGAGATCCTTCATCTGTTGAGTTCTGCCACAAGATCGGTCTGGACTATGTATCATGTTCTCCATTCCGTGTGCCAATCGCACGTCTGGCAGCAGCACAGGCAGCAATCGCTGATAAATAAGAAATTTGAAAAAATAAAAATGTTATAAGAGACATTTTAATTTATGAGTGCCTCTGCTATTACTTTAGGTAGTGGCAGAGGCATTTTGTTTTACTATATACGAGGAGAACGTAATTGAAGGAACAAAATAATAGAATATATTTGGAGACAGATCGGTTAAAATTAATTCTTTCTGAGCATAAAGATGAAATTGGCAAAAGAGCAATTAATGGAATAGAAAAGATAATCGCTGCAATTGCCTTTTGGATACCAATGGCAATTTCTGATTTTTCAAAATGGAAAACAATAGGATCAATAATACAGATTATATTAGTAATATCAGGCATAGTTTATACATGTTATGCAATATACTATACATTTTGTGCTATAAAAAATCCTTTCAATAAAGATAGATTGTATGAAGAAATTGAGGAGGAAAATTTGATGAAGGAACATCCACATTCAATTGTCTTAATAAAAGATACATTCCATTCAAATGATAATAGGTTTCTGCTTTACTATGATGCAAGATGGAATTGCAGATTGTTTTTGAATTATGCGACAATTACTTCTGACTATGAGTTGGATATGGAAAATATAGTCAGACATCTGCAAATGGAATTAAAGGTTTCAAAGAACAATTTAGACGGAGCTTTTGCCTTTGAAAAGGTGCATGAAAAATATTCTGTCAGTGCAAAAGAAAACAGATGTTATCGCCATAGGTTTTATCAGTTTTTGATCAAGCAGTTTGACGAGAAAATTGAACAGGATTCGTTTGAAA
>NZ_DBLXSO010000041.1:24747-27344 GCF_057878315.1 Jutongia sp.
AATTTTATTGGATGTCTATCGCAGAGATGGAGCAGGACAAGCGAATAATGGAAGTGAATAGTGATATTGTTAGTATGGTGAAAAAAGCGGTGTAAAATAGAAATGATGGTGAAATCTTGCAAGAACTGATCAAAAATTTAAAAAGAGTCTGTGAAAAATTTCTGTAAATTAGACAATATACGGGTCTTCTATGATAAAATATTAAATCATAGGAGGCCTTTTATTATGGCAAACAGAAAAAAACAAGTTTACAAACCAAAACCAATGACTGAGGGAAAGAGAAATCTGATTCAAGGATTGCTTCAGGAGTATGATATTCAGTCCGCTGACGATATTCAGGAAGCATTAAAGGATCTTCTGTCCGGAACGATTCAAGATATGCTTGAAACAGAAATGGATAGTCATCTTGGTTATGATCGCTACGAAAGATCCAGCGAGCCAAACTACCGAAACGGCACAAAGCCAAAAACTGTTCGTAGCAAGTATGGGGAGTTCGAGGTCGATGTTCCTCAGGATCGACAGAGCTCCTTTGAACCTCAGGTGCTTCCAAAGCGTCAGAAAGACATTTCTTTGATTGATGACAAGATCATTTCTATGTATGCCAAAGGAATGACCACACGACAGATTTCAGAAACGATAGAGGATATTTATGGCTTTGAAGTAAGCGAAAGAGTGGTATCTGATATTACAGATAAGCTTCTTCCTAAAATCGAAGAATGGCAAAATCGTCCTTTATCTGCGGTATATCCTATCGTTTTCATTGATGCTGTACACTTCTCTGTCCGTGATGATGGAGTAATTAGAAAACTTGCCGCATATGTTGTTCTCGGTATCAACGAAGATGGCATGAAAGAAGTTTTAAGTATTGTTGTTGGAGAAAATGAAAGCAGTAAATATTGGTTGTCCGTATTGAACAGTCTGAAAAATCGTGGAGTCCAGGACATTCTCATTCTCTGCTCTGATGGATTAACGGGAATCAAAGAGGCAATCTCTACAGCATTTCCAAAAACAGAGCAGCAGCGTTGCATAGTGCATATGGTAAGAAATACACTCAAATACGTTGCAAACAAGGATATGAAGGCTTTTGCTAAAGATTTAAAAACAATCTATACAGCTGCCGATGAAGAAACTGCCAGAAGGCAGTTAAAAAACGTTACAGAAAAATGGTCGGGACAATATCCGAGTGCCATGAACCGCTGGCATGATAACTGGGATGCAATTTCCCCGATTTTCAAATTTTCCAAAGAGGTCCGTACTGCTTTTTATACCACAAATGCCATTGAATCGCTGAATTCATGCTATCGCAGACTAAACAAGCAGAGAAGCGTATTTCCGAGTTCCCAGGCGCTAATGAAAGCACTATACCTAGGAACTTTTGAGATAGCCAAAAAGTGGACAATGCCAATCCGCAACTGGGGCAAAGTTCGTGGCGAACTCGAGATTATGTACCCTGAGCGAATGTCAATATGGCAATAAAAGCCGAATCGTCAAGAGTAAATATAGGGGCTGTAAAATAAGTCCCAAGTAAGGAAACACCTGAACCGTCAAGTTGCCGGTTCAGGTGTTTCTTTTTTTCTTTATAAAAATTTCCAATCCTTGATTAAAAAATGGTGCACTTAATAAACCTGGCTAATATCGATTTGTTTTTTATGCCGCCTTCATTTGTCTCTGCATGCTTCTTCTTTTTTTGTCCGTCAGAGTACCACAAGGGAAGCGTCAGCCAAAACAACGTACCAGCAAGCCAAAGCACCGATAACCAGCGTCTACCAAACAAGCACTGTTAAACTGACAAAACACCAGACAAGCCAGTCTCCGCCAAGTCGACATTCAACCAATCGGCAAGCACTCAGGCAAGAAAATCTAAGCCAAAACAAATAGTGCACCACCACAGGCAACGCCCCGCAAAATCGCATTTCGGGGCTGACAGTCGTCCTTTGAGCATGCCAAAATTTTGCCCCTGACGCATCAGAGAGCAGCCCTAGACGGCACACAAAAAAAGTTGGCCATGAGCCCATCTAAAGGGTGCGGCTAAAAGTCCTAAAAGCGGATTTGAGAGAAAATGAATAAAAGAGATAAAAATATAGGGCTCTGGTGGATGGGGAGCGGGTTTTCGGGAAAACGGGAAAT
The DNA here is from genome assembly GCF_057878315.1 of Jutongia sp. Taxonomy (NCBI): domain Bacteria; kingdom Bacillati; phylum Bacillota; class Clostridia; order Lachnospirales; family Lachnospiraceae; genus Jutongia; species Jutongia sp. Next base: position 26,875 of record NZ_DBLXSO010000041.1, read on the forward strand.
CAGGATAGGTAGCTATTGTGCAATATGCATTATAATGATAAAATATTGATATATATTAGGTTACAACATATGACTTGTGAAGGGAGCGCTATTAATAGTTAGAATACAACTGTACCAAAAGAGAAAAGTTTGCAAGTAATCCTAAACATGAGAATAAAAATGGGGAGTTACATTTGTTGTGTGAATTAACAAATAGGTTAAAAGGGGAGAAATGACTAGTGGATAAATTAAATTTAGGAACAAGAGTGGAATTGTTTGCGATATGCACATCATTAGAATATGATTTAAAGAAATATATTGTTGAGAGTAATTCAAAAATATATTTTACAGAAGAGATGATTGAAAAAGCGAAATCCCGAAAAAAGAATGTAGAAACTGAAGAAGAGATACTTAATCAGTTAGATTTGAAGGATTTTGTTGACATTGTAATTGCATCGCCATATGAGTATAGGATAAATATGGAAAAAGCG
>NZ_DBLXSO010000042.1:0-27092 GCF_057878315.1 Jutongia sp.
AAAACATTATATCAGCAGTGTCAGTTCGAAATGGAACGACTGGATGCACAGTGGGATCAGATCCTTGGTGGTGCCGACTGGGAAAGTCTGAAAAAAGCCGGGGAAGCAGCACGGCAAAAGTACAGCTTGGAAACGACCGGAGAAATGCGGCAGAGTGAGCACAGTTTGGAGACAGCCGGAGAAGAGACGGCACATGAATACAGTCCGGAGACAGCGGCGCATACAGACAGCCCGGAAACAGAGGAACAATTTTTGCACAGCCCTCTTGATCCGGATGAGATTGACGACAGCATCTGCGCTCTGTGCGGCGCAGGCGTTTCGCTGGAGGAATATCTTGGCGGCAGAAAGGTAAAGCAAAGTGACTATGAAGCGAAATATCATTCTATTGAAGAATTAAAGAAACAAAAAGAAACGCTGGAACAGGAGCTCGGGCAGACACAGAAGGAAGCAGACGAAGCGAATCAGATTCCGGATAAATATAAGAGGATCCCTGATCCGGACCGTTACCTGACAGAGCTGAATGAAGAGGTGAAAGAACTCGAGGAGAATATCCGCCAGAGCAACGCCCGGAAGAACGAACTCAGCCGGAGCATGGATGAGGTGGCAGCGGAGGAATACGCAGAGCTGTTAGAAGAAAAGGTACAGACCTATGAAAAGACAAGAAAAGCATACCGGCACTGGAAGCACATTTATGAAGTATTTCAGGAACTGAAGGAGCAGAGCAGTGACAATCCGGTGCAGGATATTGAGGATCACTTCCGTAAGTATCTGGCAGAAATATCACAGGATGCCTTGGATGCCTCCATGGACGAGAAGATGGAGATTGATCTGGCAAGCGGAACCCGCCGTCTGACATATGATACGCTTTCGGATGGAACAAAGGATACGATCGCGCTGGCATTCCGGCTGGCAATGTTAGAGCATCTGTTCCCGGAGGGCAACGGTCTGGCGGTGTTTGACGATCCGTTTACGGACATGGATCCGGGGCGTGTACGACAGGCGTGCAGGCTGGTGCAGAAGTTTGCCGAAAGGAATCAGGTCATCTTCACAACCTGCGATAACAAATACGAAGAAATCTTTGGAAACGGACCGGTGAATGTGGTTCATATCGGTGCTGACTAAATCATTTAAGAATCCCCAAAACAGGGGATTCTTTTGTTTTAATAAATGTAAAAGCCTGATTGACGCGATTATATAAATTTGTTATCATAAAGGTAGTAATTCAGGATGGATCGTCCGAACGGACAGAAGGGAGATTACATGAAAAAGAATTTTGGGAAACAAATGAAAAGACGCTGTCTGAGTCTTGCTCTGGTATCAGCACTTGTCATCTGTACACCGGCGGCAGATACGCTTGGTTCCAGTGGGATTCTTCCACAGATCGTACAGAAAGCAAAGGCTGCATCCGGTCAGATCAATGACAATCAGAAGTTAAACAGCGACATTATTGCAGATGCAGCGTTGTTAGCGTATCTGAGAGACAAGACAGGCAAGGGTGACGCAGCAACTGTAAAGGATCTGCGAAGCGCAAATCTCAGAAACATTACAGTCCCGGCGGAGGTACATGACCTGACAGGACTCGGATATGCTCTGAGTATGACGACACTGGACTTGAGCCTGTGTAAAGCAGTTGAGATCAACGAGGATGAGTTTAACGGATGTACGGCATTGACACAGGTAAAGCTTCCGGCGTCAGTGACAAGGATTGACAAGAACGCCTTCAACGGTTGTACATCCCTTGAGACAATTGATCTGTCTCAGGTCGATTATTTTGGAGATTCCGCATTCGGTGGCTGCTCCAAGCTTACCAACGAGTCTGTTGGAAGCATGAAGTCTACTGTGAAGGAAATGGGAACAGCCGTGTTCAGTGGATGTAAGGTGATCACAGAGGCGAAGGTTCCGATTATCACCGGCGAGAATGCACATATGGTGCCGGCACAGATGTTCAATAACTGTGAGATGTTAGAGAATGTTATTTTCTGTGACGACAAGATCACGGGTATTCTCGATCAGGCATTTGCGGCGACAGGAGCATTGACCTTCGGCACGGACAAGAGTAATAAGCTTCCGTCAACCATCGAGTCGGTTGGCCAGGGTGCATTTTCAGCCAGCAAGATCACATCGATCGACCTGAAGCAGACGAAGATGACCTGGATCAGCAAGAATACATTTATGAACAGCCAGCTGGCGGAGGTAACGCTTCCAGATAAGCTGACAGATATCCGTGAGGAGGCATTTGAGAGCTCCCGTATCGAGGAGATCGTTATGCCGAACACGGTGGAGAAGATCGGAGAGGCTTCCTTCCGTTACGCAGGTAATCTGCTTCGTGTAAAGCTTTCCGTAAATATTACAGAGATCCCGCGCTATGCATTCCAGATGGCAGGCTCCCAGCAGTTTACCGGAGACATCGATAACATCACCAACTGGGATGACCTGATCGACGGCATTGAAGGCATGAAAGTAACCTACAATGGCAACGCATCCGACAGCAAGCTGGAGAAGATCGGTGTCAGTGCCTTTAATGCCAGCACGATCTGCAACGAGGACTTTTTAAAGGATCTGACAAAGCTTGATTCGATTGGAGAATTTGCGTTCTCTTATACGGATTTCAAGAAGCTGACAATCCCGGCAAGCGTTACAACGCTTGGAGAATCCTCTTTCGCGGGAATGTATGAGATGAAGTCGGTTGTCTTTGCGAAGGGAAGTAAAGTTACGGAGTTTCCGAAGGAGCTGTTCGGAAGCAGCAAGACAGCAACCGACAAGAAGACATACGCGGATCTGGTACTGGAATCCGTACAGCTTCCGGATGGTCTTGAAAGTATTGGTGAAGACTGCTTCGGTAATTGCTGGTCTTTGGAGACGATCGGTTATTCCGGTAAAATGATCGAAGGTGAGCTTCATTTCCCGGAGACGCTCAAAACCATCGAAAAGAAAGCATTTGAGAACTCCGGATTTTATGAAATTACGAAATACGATGAGGACGGCGTTGGATACGCAGCAAAATATTGTGTCCCTGTTTACCCGGGCGGTTATCGTGCCGTATATATTCCGGATTCCGTCACAACGATCGGTGATGGTGCATTCCAGAACTGTCGTATGATGGAAGAGATCTATTTCGGCGACGGTCTGACAGAGCTGCCGGCAGATGTATGTGCAGGCGCAGGCTCTTATCCATATAAGGAGAATACGACCAGCAAGGTAAGTGAGAAAGACTGCCTTGTGACACCGACACCGGTTCCATCCGGAGAGAACGGAGAACTCGGAAAGACAACATATAACCCGATCACCTTCGTCGGTCTTAAAACCGTAAAGCTTCCGAAGAATGTCAAGACAATTGGCAACAATGCATTTAAAGAGTGTTATGCATTAGAGGGCTTCTATGATCCCGATGCCAATGCAGTGACCGGCGACTTTACCGGTGCACTGGAAGAGATCGGTAACAACGCATTTTTGTCCTGCAAGAGTCTGGAAGATGTTATTTTACCATCCTCTCTTGTAAAGATCGGTGATTACGCATTCGCACAGACCTCACAGGATGTCAGCAGCAGTGTTACTTCGTTAAGTACAAGAAGAAGCGTATCGTTCTACACGCAGTATACGGGACTTGGCAATGTCGATTTCCGATTTGCGGAGAATCTGGAATCCATCGGACGGGGAGCATTCCAGCGTTCCAATATTTCACAGATTGATTTCCGCTCTGAGAAGCTTGAGGAGATTCCGGCAAGCGTCTGCGAGGACTGTTACAATCTGGAGCGCATTTCCATTCCGGATACGGTTAAGAAGATCAGTCAGAATGCATTCCGCAATACATATAAGTTAGACAGCGTGACCGTGCCGCTCTCTTCTGAGTGGTCTGATCAGCTCTTCTCCGGTGTGGCAGGTTATGCGAAGCAGAAGGTAACTGTGATTGCCAATCCGGTTACCAAGGAGAAGAATATTTACCATCAGCAGGAGAACGCCGTTGATTTTAACTGCGTTAAGAATTTCCGTGACATGTCGATCACGGTAACCGATGAGCTGAAGGACAAAAACGATGAGACAGGTGACCTGTTAAATAACGATTCCAACGAGTTTGTTACCGTAAGAAAGGAAGACGACAGCTCCGGAAGATATCAGGCGATCAGCATGTACGGAAAGAAGCAGGGTGACGCGAAAGTGCGTGTCTCCGGTACAATTCGCCTCGAGGGAGATATCCACAGCGAGAACAACACCACAGCGCTCAATGATGCACGTCTGGTGCTGCAGGTTTCACAGCTTTACAATATCCATGTGGCACAGAATCCGATCAGTGTGCTGACACTCTCCGCAGAGCGTCTTGCACAGGAAGCTAAGGAGAATGTGATCTATCTGGAGTACGGTTCTAAGAATGCGGTTGACTTAAAGGCATCCTACATGGGTGAGGACAGCAGCGAGGAGACAACGGACAGCGTAACCTGGATCGTTGACAATGCATCTGTTGCTACGATTGACGGAACACCGATTCCGGCGCAGACAACCACACCGGAGGGGGAGAAGATGGGAATGTCTACCATTAAGCTTCTTCCACAGGCACTTGGCGATACAAAGGTAGTTGCAAAGAGCAGCTCCGAGAAGTCGGCAGAGTGTAAGATCCGTGTCCGGCTTGCTCTGGATCGTATCTCTTTATCCAGAAGAAATGTCGGCATTGATGTCAACAAAGAATTTACACTTTCTGTTGATGAGAATAATTACAGCAAAGATAATGCAAAGCTGCTCGAACAAAATCCGGGCTGTCAGGATGTATATCGTTTCTCCTCAAGCAATGAGGATGTTGTAACAATTGATCCGATCACAGGTAAAGCAAAATCTGTGGCAGAAGGAGAAGCAACGATCAAGGCAGTCAGTCTTGTCAGCGGCAGAAGCGACAGCTGTACCGTGAAGGTGCAGGGGGGATATGTCTCACCGGCAGAGTCCGTGAAGCTTTCAGAAAAGGAACTGACTATTAATGTCGGAGAACAGGCAAGCCTGACCGCAACCGTATTGCCGGAGGATGCCGTTCAGAGCGTGGAGTGGTCAAGCAGCGATGACAAGATCGCAACCGTAGCCGGCGGAGTTGTAACCGGTAAACAGGACGGTACCGTGACAATCAAGGCAAAGGCAGAAAATGGTGTTTCTGCAACCTGTAAAGTTAAGGTAAAGGTTCCTGTTGCATCCGTGACACTGAATAAGACAGAGCTTTTCCTTGAGGTTGGAGGTTCTGAGTCCTTAAAGGCTGAGGTGCTTCCGAAGGAAGCAACCGACAAGAAGATTACCTGGACGACCAGCGATGAAAATATTGCAACGGTAAGCAGCTCCGGTAACGTCAAAGGTGTTAAAGTGGGAAGTGCAACGATTACAGCAACGGCGGACGGTAAGAGTGTGACATGCACTGTTAAGGTTGGTGCGGTCGCTGAATCGGTTGTGATTTCTGCACCACAGAAAAAGGTTGCCGTAGGTGGAACGGTGACACTGACAGCGAGCGTGACTCCGTCCGACGCAAATCAGGCGATCGAATGGAAGTCCAGTGATGAGAAGATTGCTACCGTTGTTAATGGCGTTGTAACCGGTGTAAAGATCGGTGTCTGCAACATTACGGCAAAGGCATCCGGAAGCTCCAAAGAAGCAGTCTGCAAGGTTATCGTAACGGCACCGAAGGTGAAGCTTACGAAGGTAAAGAACGTCAAGAAGAAATCCATCCAGATCAAGTGGAAGAAGATTGCTGATGTGGCAGGCTATCAGGTTTCCTATGGCAAAAAGAAAAAGCTGACCACCGCCAACAGCATCAAGATTAAGAAACTAAAGAAAAAGAAGAAGTATGCGGTAAAAGTAAGAGCTTACACCGTTGTCGATGGAAAGAATGTATACGGCAAATGGAGTAAGGTAAAGAAGGTAAAAATTAAAAAATAATGGGAAATAAATTGAAATTTCTACCAATTTAGGGTTGCAATTTGTCTCAGTTTGGGTATACTAATAATTAGTAATGCGACCTAGTGATATATTAGATATCATGCATTACGATTCCCCCCTCTGAGAATAAAATGTCAGTAAAGAGCTGTTTTCTGTGAATGCAGAAAACAGCTCTTTTACCGTTATCCGGGAAATGCTCCTCCGTTCCATGAAAAATTGCCATCAAGGGGGATTTACAGAATGATTCGGTAAAATACTGCTTGACGAATGCGTATAGTGCGTGTATGATAGATAAGGTTAGTTAAATAAGTAGAACTCTTATTAAGAGTGGTGGAGAGTGAAGGCTCTGTGAAACCACGGCAACCCCATATGTGGAAGGTGCCAATCTGAGCGAGCAATCGAACAATAAGAGGAGTTGAGTGAATCAAGTCCATCTTTTTGATGGATTTTTTTACTTTATAAAACATTGTTATTACAGTAGTCAGGAAACATTGATAAGTTTAGGAGGTACAAGATGGAGAAACGTTTATTTACGTCTGAATCAGTAACCGAGGGACATCCGGATAAAATATGTGACAATATTTCTGACGGAATTTTAGATGCGCTGATGGAGCAGGATCCAATGAGCCGTGTGGCTTGTGAGACCGCTATCACAACAGATTATGTGCTGATCATGGGAGAGATCACCACGAAGGCAAAGGTTGATTACGAGAAGATTGCCAGAGAGACGATCCGTGAGATCGGTTATGATGCTGATGAGAAGGGCTTTAACTGTGATACTTGCCGCGTGAAGGTGCTGCTCGATTCACAGTCGCCGGATATCGCAATGGGTGTCGACAAGGCACTTGAGGCAAGAGAAAACGATATGTCCGATGAGCAGCTCGAGGCGATCGGTGCGGGAGATCAGGGAATGATGTTCGGTTACGCAACCGATGAGACCCCGGAGCTGATGCCATATGCGATTTCACTTGCACACAAGCTGACCAAGCAGCTTACCGGCGTGCGCAAGGACGGCACACTGCCTTATCTTCGTGCAGACGGCAAGAGTCAGGTGACCATAGAATATGATGAGAACGACAAGCCGGTTCATGTCAATGCGGTTGTCATTTCCACACAGCATGCAGAGGAGATTTCCCAGGAGCAGATTCATGAGGACATCAAGAAATATGTGATCGACCCGATTGTTCCGGCAGAGCTGATCGATGAGACAACCAAGGTTTTTATCAATCCGACCGGACGTTTCGTTATCGGTGGACCAAACGGAGACAGCGGACTCACCGGACGTAAGATTATCGTAGACACCTACGGTGGATATGCGCGTCACGGCGGCGGAGCATTTTCCGGTAAGGATTGTACAAAGGTAGACCGTTCTGCAGCCTACGCCGCAAGATATGTTGCCAAGAATATCGTGGCAGCGGGACTTGCAAAGCGCTGTGAGATCCAGCTTTCCTATGCGATTGGTGTCGCACAGCCGACATCTGTTATGGTAGACACCTTTGGAACCGGTAAATTAGACGATCAGAAGCTGGTTGAGATCATCCGCGAAAAATTCGATCTTCGTCCGGCAGGTATCATTAAAATGCTGAATCTGCGCCGTCCGATCTATAAGCAGACCGCTGCTTACGGACACTTCGGAAGAAACGAACTCAACCTCCCATGGGAGCAGACAGACAAAGCAGAGGAACTTCGCAGCTATCTGTAATCTGCTTGACATATTGTCTCAAAAAGTATAAAATTAAATCGTTGTATTGTGCTTAAAATATACAACGAAATCATATAAGGAGGTGTCCTTTTCGATGTCACCGGTAGCATATATTATTATTGCTATTGTTGTTCTATTGGTTGGGATTATCGTTACCGCGCTTGTCACAAAAAAGGTGGCTGTAGACAGTTACATTAAGTCAGAGGAGCAGCAGCTTGGTTCTGCACAGGACAGAGCGAAGCAGATTGTTGATGAAGCTCTGAAGAATGCAGAGACTACAAAGCGCGAAGCATTGCTTGAGGCGAAGGAGGAAGCGATCAAGACAAAGAATGAAATTGAGCGCGAATCCAAGGAACGCCGTGCAGAACTTCAGCGATATGAAGAACGAGTATTGTCGAAAGAGGAATCTCTGGATAAAAAATCAGGACAGCTGGAAAGAAAAGAGGCAGCCCTTAACAAAAAGGATGCAAGTCTTGATGCCCTCAAGGAAGAGTTAGAGCATGCAAAGGAAGAGAATCTGCATAAGCTTGAGGAAATTTCCGGCTTAACTTCTGAACAAGCGAAAGAATATCTTTTAAAATCTGTTGAAGAAGAAGTAAAACATGAAACAGCAGTTCTTGTAAAAGAACTGGATCGTAAGGCGAAGGAAGAAGCGGACAAGAGAGCAAAGGATTATGTAGTCAATGCTATTCAGCGGTGTGCGGCTGATCATGCGGCAGAGACTACGATATCAGTTGTCCAGCTGCCGAACGATGAAATGAAGGGACGGATCATCGGACGTGAGGGACGTAATATCCGTACTCTTGAGCAGCTTACAGGTGTTGATCTGATCATTGATGACACACCGGAGGCAGTTATCATATCTGCATTCGACGGAGTAAGACGTGAGGTAGCACGTGTTGCTTTGGAGAAGCTTATAGTAGATGGTCGAATTCATCCTGCACGGATTGAGGAAACAGTCATTAAGGCTCAGAAGGAAGTTGAGTCAATGATCCGCGAGGAAGGTGAGGCTGCGACACTTGAGGTGGGTGTTCACGGCATTGATCCGGAGTTGATCCGTTTATTAGGACGAATGAAGTTCAGAACCAGTTATGGACAGAATGCGTTAAAGCATTCGATCGAGGTGGCGCATTTATCCGGTCTGCTTGCGGCAGAGCTTGGTGAGAATGTCCGTATCGCAAAGAGAGCTGGTTTGTTACATGATATAGGTAAGGCAGTTGATCAGGAGATTGAGGGAACGCATATCCAGATCGGTGCAGACCTGTGTCGCAAGTATAAAGAATCAAAGGTTGTTATCAATGCCGTGGAAGCACACCATGGTGATGTAGAGCCGGAGTCAATTATTGCATGCATCGTTCAGGCTGCAGATGCTATTTCTGCGGGAAGACCGGGAGCACGCCGTGAGACTTTGGAGACCTACACAAACAGATTAAAACAGTTAGAGGATATTTCGAATAGCTATGAAGGCGTAGAGAAATCATATGCCATTCAGGCTGGACGTGAGGTGCGGGTTATGGTCGTACCGAGTCAGGTAAGTGACGATGATATGGTACTTATGGCGCGGGATATTTCCAAGCGGATAGAGTCTGAATTAAAGTATCCGGGTCAGATTATGGTTAATGTGATTCGGGAATCCAGAGTTACCGATTATGCAAAGTAGACACAACAATATCTAGAATTAGAAATCGTCACGGATTAATTTCCGTGACGTTTTTTTCGCTGTAAGGGGAGATTCCGGAGACAGCGGAAACACTTCGCAACAAATCTTAACACGAGGTGAGAATATGCAGATCATTCGTGCGGCAGCCACTGACACAGTCAAGGGGAATGCCGCGTATGAAATACATGATAAAAGAAAAGAAACAGGTCGGCAAAGGTCTGACAGGCATGATCCGGAGAAGGCAGGAACATTGTCGGAGGAGGCATCGTTACAACGAGGGCGGTATGGTCTGGCGGTGGATGTCGGGACTACAACTGTAGTCATGGAACTGTATGAGCATATCTCCGGTCAGAGGCTTTCCGGTCTTTCCCGTAGGAACAGTCAGACACTTCTTGGGGCAGATGTGATGATGCGTCTGATGCATTGCCAGAGAGGGCAGCAGGCTAAGCTGGAAAAACTGATCAGACAACAGCTTGAGGAGATGGCGGAGGAGATCTGTGCGGGTTTTTGCGAGCCGGAGCAGGTTGAACGGATCGTGGCAGTCGGCAACACAACGATGTGTCATATCCTTCTGGGGCAGGATACGTCAGGGTTGTCTGGCAGTCCGTTTTGCCCGGCATACCGTGGTATATTCCGGTGCCAGGGAAGTAAGCTTGGCATGAAACGGCTGAGGGAAGCACAGGTGATCGTTCCGGCCGGGATTGATGCACATGTCGGAGCGGATGCGGTGGCGGTGATCAGCTCACTGAATTTCATGGAAGCGCCGGGCAATGTGCTTGCTGTTGATATCGGTACGAATGCAGAGATTGCACTGAGCAGCCATGGCAGGCTCACAACCTGCTCGGCACCGGCGGGACCGGCATTTGAGGGAGCGCAGATCGAGCAGGGGATGCGTGGTGAACCCGGAGCAATTGCAGGTGTAAAGATTGCCAGACAGATTGGCAACATTCTGTTAGACGTGATCCCCGGACCGGGCAGGGAACCGCTTTTCGTAAAGGGAATCTGCGGCTCCGGTCTGATCGATGCAGTAGCGGCTCTGCGCCAGTGTAATGTGATACGGCAGGATGGGTATCTTTTGCAGTCTCCGAGCGAGGAGAAGCTGCCACCGTTTCTTGCAGAGCGCATCACCGACAAAGGCTTTATGCTGTATCAGAGTCCGGAGGGAAAGCATGTGTATCTGACCCAGAAGGACATCAGACAGTTTCAGCTTGCCAAGGCATCGGTGCAGGCGGGAATTGAGATGCTTTTACGACGGCAGGAGATCACGCTGGCGCAGGTAGATACGTTATATATTGCCGGTGTGTTTGGCGGCCACATTTCCAAGAGAAATGCTGTGCTGACAGGATTATTCCCGGACATTGCACCGGAGAAGCTTGTGATTGCCGGGAATGCTGCCGGGAAAGGAGCTGCACAGGCACTTCTGTCGGAGACATTTCTTGAACAGACAGAATGGATCGGCAGCCATGCCGGTCATGTGGAGCTGGCACAGCAGGAAGAATTTCAACAGCAGTTTATGGATGCCATGGCAATTGTGCCGTGGTAGTTATTAACAATAGGATGCAAGGGTCAGAAGCGACCCGGCAAGCAGTTTTGTTTGCAAATATACAGAACCATCGATGTTTGCGGACAATGAAAGGAGAGTATATGAAGGTTGGATTTATCGGAGCAGGCAACATGGCAACTGCAATGATCGGAGGAATGCTTCAGAAGGGATTGTTGCAGGCGGAGGATATTATTGCGTCCTCTGCCACGCAGAAGACGGCAGACAAAGTGGCTGAGCAGTTTGGAATAAAGACCACATTAGACAACAGGGAAGTCGCAAAGGCAGACATTGTGATCCTTGCGATCAAGCCAATCTACTGTGAGCAGGTCATTAAGGAAATTCGCGATGAGATCCGTGAAGATCAGATCATCGTGACGATCGTTGCCGGAAGATCGCTGCAGTGGCTTGCTGATACCTTTGGAAAACCGCTTAAGCTGATCAGGACTATGCCAAATACGCCGGCACTTGTCGGGGAGGCAGTGACAGCACTCTGCCCGGGGGAGCTGGTAAGCACAGAAGAGACTGAGAAGGTCTGCAAGCTGTTCAGGGGCTTTGGTAAAGCAGAGGTCGTTGGTGAGCATCTGATGGATGCAGTTGTTGCGGTCAGCGGAAGCTCTCCGGCATATGTTTTTATGTTTATTGAGGCGATGGCAGATGCAGCTGTTGCAGAGGGAATGCCGCGTGCGCAGGCATATCAGTTTGCGGCACAGTCTGTACTCGGAAGTGCCAGGATGGTATTGGAGACAGGAAAGCATCCGGGTGAGTTAAAGGATATGGTATGTTCCCCGGCAGGAACAACGATTGCCGGAGTGTGCAAGCTCGAGGAAAAGGGATTTCGCAGCAGTGTCATGGAGTGCATGAAGGCGTGTGCGGAGAAGTCCCGCAATATGTAGCATAAGGTATAATCATGGGATGGATGTCGTATATATACATTGAGTCTGCGAGCCTTGTTGACAGGGGAGCGTGTTCATGGAGAGAAATATATGGCATCATAATATCAGAAAATATGTTATCCTTATCAAAGCAGGACTGGTCGCTTTGTTGATCGTGGCGGGACTTTGGTGTGCGGAGTATCAGAACCGCTGGCAGAGCCGGATGGACAATGCACAGGAGCTGATGCAGGATCTTAGGAAGCAGGATGCCGAAGCACTGTTTCCGAAGCTCTGGCAGGACGCCAGATGCTTTCCGGTGCGAAGCAGTGACAGTACGCGGCAAAACGGAGGCACACAGCGGGAAAACGGTGGTTCACGGCAAAGCGGCGGCACACAGCAGGAAAACGGTGGTTTGCGGCAAAGAGGAGGTTCACAGCAAAACGGCAGTTTGTCGAAAAGCTGGGGCTTTGATGATGGATATGGAGAGGGAAGAAGCTACGGCGGCAGCAGACGTCATGAGGGGATTGATATTATGGCGGTCGATGCCGATGCCGGAGAATTAGAGGTGCAATCCGTTTCGGATGGTACGGTCGAGCAGATGGGATGGCTCGAGTTAGGAGGATACCGGGTTGGTATCCGGAGTCCGGGAGGTTTATATTTTTATTATGCACATCTGGATTCGTACGCAGCAGGTCTTCAAAAAGGAGATACTGTCAAGGCGGGAACCCTGCTTGGCTATATGGGGGACACCGGATACGGGCAGGAGGGTACACGGGGAAAGTTCCCGGTGCATCTTCATTTTGGCGTTTATTATGACAAAAACGGAGAAGAGAAAACAATAGACCCATACCGGCTTTTGCGGTGTCTGGAAACGAAACTATGAAAAGGGGATGAGACAGGCAATGGAAATTCAACTGTGGAGGGAAATATTAGATCCGTACCGGCAGGCGGTCGATGAACTGACGGTCAAATTTGAACATATGATCGAGGAACATCACAATGCAGGACTGTATTGCCCGATCGTGCAGGTCAGCGGACGTGTCAAAAAGATATCCAGTATTCTCGAGAAATGTCAGCGTAAAAACGTGCCGATGGAGGAGCTGGAGGAAAAGATCGAGGATATTGCAGGAATCCGTATTATCTGCCAGTTTGTAGAGGATATCGAGAAGGTAGTGGAGATCATCCGCAAACGCAGCGATGTGATCATCAAAAAGGAAAAGGATTACATTACGAACAGCAAAGAAAGTGGTTACCGCAGCTATCATGTGATCGCGTACTATACCGTGCAGACGATCAACGGACCGAAGAATCTGGAGGTGGAGATCCAGATCCGGACGCTTGCCATGAACTTCTGGGCAATTATCGAGCATTCCCTGCAGTACAAATACAAAGAAAACATGCCGGACGAGGTCAGAGGACGTCTGCTTCGTGCTGCCAAGGCGGTGGACGCACTTGATATGGAAATGTCGTCAGTGCGCGATGAGATCATGGATGCACAGAATTCCAACAGGCGGCGGGCAAGCATTGTCAGTGATATACTGAACAATATTGAGAACCTTTACCGGACGATGAATAAGCGCGAGGTTGGCAAGATACAGGATGAGTTTTTCCGGGTATATCAGTCAGACGATGTTGCGCTGTTAGAGCGTTTCAACCGTCAGCTCGATGTGCTGTCTGAGTCTTACCGGGCGCAGAGCTTAGATTGATCAAAGAGATTGGAAGGATAACGAACAGATGACAGTCACATTACCACAGCAGTTTCAGGATACGATGAGAGAGCTGCTTGCAGAGGAATATCAGGACTATATAAAAAGCATGGAGGAGCCCTCGCATACGGCGCTCAGGGTCAATACGCACAAAATATCACTGACGGAGTTTGCAGAGCTTTGTCCGTTTGCATCGGAGCCTGTGGCGTGGGAACCGAAGGGCTTTTATTATGACAGTACCGGTGCGGCGGTGTCGAAGCACCCGTATTACTATGCCGGTCTGTATTATATACAGGAGCCAAGTGCCATGATCCCGGCAAAGCTGCTTCCGGTGGAGAAGGGCGACCGTGTTCTGGACCTGTGTGCCGCACCGGGAGGAAAGGCAACGGAGCTTGCGTCAAAGCTGGACGGAAGCGGTATTCTGGTGGCGAATGATATCAGCGTTTCCAGAGCAATGGCGCTTGCCAAGAATCTTCAGGTGGCAGGAACCACGAATGCGGTTGTGACTGCCGAAACACCGGAGAAGCTGGCAGATACACTGCCGGAGTTTTTTGACAAGGTGTTGATCGATGCACCATGCTCCGGAGAGGGAATGTTTCGTCGTGATCCGTCCATGGTTAAAAGCTGGCTTGCACACGGACCGGAATATTATGTGCCGATCCAGACGCAGATCCTGGAGCAGGCATACCGTCTTCTGGTGGAAGGCGGCGATATGGTATATTCTACCTGTACATTCTCTCCGCTGGAGGATGAGGGGATGATTCAGTCCTTCCTGGACAGGCATCCGGACATGATGATCTGTGATGTGGAGCGCTGTCCGGGCTACTCAGAAGGTATGCCGGAGTGGATCGACGGCGGTGATGAGAGCTTACGCAAATGCGTTCGTATCTTTCCGCACCGTGCCGGAGGAGAAGGTCACTTTGCAGTGCTTCTGCACAAGGCGGGAGATCCGGATGAAAAACGCATGACCTCGCTTGCGGAAGAGACCGGTGTTGGAGCGGATGGAAAGCGCATCACCTCCTTTGCGGAAGAGACCGGTGTTGGAGCGGATGGAAAGTGCATCACCTCCTTTGCGGATGAGACCGGCAACGGAGCGCGTGAGGAAAACACCTTTGCTAAGAAAAGCAAAGGCAGAAAGAAGAAATCCTCCCGCAGGGATGATGGACGCGACCGTGGATTGGGAGACAGACGGAAGGGGCAGGAGGAGCCGGAAAGCTTTTTTAAATCGCTGTCTTCGTCAGCACCATTTACAGAAAAGGATCTGTCCCGGAAAAAGGACACCTACCTTATCGAAGCACTGCATCAGAATGAGATGAAAGGTCTTCGGATGGTGTCTGGCGGTCTGATCTTTGGAACAGACAAGAACGGCAGGTTCGAGCCGTCTGCGCAGCTTGCGCTGGCAATGAGGCAGGAGGATTATGTGCAGCGGATCAATCTTACCGCCTCGGACGAGCGTGCCGTGCGGTATCTGAAGGGTGAAACAATCCTTTCCGACTGCATGGACAAGGGCTATGTGCTGGTGTGTGTGGATGGTTTTCCGCTGGGCTGGTGCAAGTGCAATGGTTCCGGTACCTTGAAGAACAAATATTATCCCGGTTGGCGCATGCAGTAAAACAGACGCACAACACCGGCAAGGAAATCGACGTACCGTTTTGCGGACGGGACAAGCTTATATCCGCTGATCGCGAAAAAGACAAAATGGAGGAAAATTATGCTGGAAAAAGGAAGCTTTGAGTATATCAACAAGAAGAAAAAACGGAAGATCATTATGGTAATTGCGATCATTGTGATCGCATTGGCAATCTTTGGAGTCGGACTGTTACTGAACAAAATGTCGAGGGCAAATATTTTTACGGTGCTTGCGATCCTTTGTGTGCTTCCGTGGGCGAAGCAGCTTGTCGCACTGATCGTATTATTTCCATATCACAGTGTGAGCAGGGAACGCTACGAGAAGGCAAAGGAGTGCGTTCAGGCAAATGGTCTGCCGGATGTGAAGCTGTATACGGATCTTGTGATCACTTCTCCGGAGAAGGTGATGAATCTGGATTTTGCGGTTGTGGGAGCCGGTCATGTGATCGCACTGGTCGGCAAGAGTGGTCAGGACGTAGAATATATCCGGAACTATCTGACTAACGGAGTACACCAGTGGGGCGATTTTCAGGTGCAGATCGTCACCAGTGAGAAGCTGTTTCGCAAGGAGACAGAGCGGATGCAGGAGCATGCGGTGACAGAGGACGAGGCAGAAAATGTAGATTCCTATATCCGGTCACTGATCGTATAGAAAACGGATAAAGCAATGAACAGAGAGCAGATCAGAATGGAGAGATAAATGCGCGTATTAAAAGTAAGTGTCCAGGAAGAGGGACAGAGGCTGGATCGTATGCTGGCGAAATATATGCAGCTTGCTCCGCGGAGCTTTTTCTATAAAATGCTGCGCAAGAAGAACATTAAGCTCAACGGCAAAAAGGCAGATGGTTCCGAGAAGGTTGCTGAGGGGGATGAGATTACACTGTATCTTGCCGATGACACGATCGATGGCTTCCGCAAGCAGAGTACAGCCCGTGAGGAGAATGCGAAACAGCCGGAGAAGCCACAGATGAAGATCGAGGTTGTCTATGAGGATTCCGATATTCTTGTGTTAAATAAACCGGTCGGTGTTCTGTCCCAAAAAGCGGACAGAAAAGATTATTCTCTTGTGGAGTGGCTGGGGGATTATCTGGGACAGACATCAGGACAAACCTTCCGTCCCGGCATCTGCAACCGTCTTGACCGCAACACCAGTGGTCTTGTTGTGGCGGGCAAAAGCGTGCGCGGTCTTCAGTGGATGAATGAGATGTTTCGCACCAGAGCACTGGAGAAATATTATCTCTGTCTTGTACATGGAGCACTGTCGGTGGAGCAGAGCCTCCACGGTTATCTGAAAAAGGACGAAAAGAAAAATAAGGTTATGGTGCTTCGCAGACCGGAGGCGGGTGCAGTGGAGATTGAGACGAAATATAAGCCGCTGCAGACCGTCCGCTGGGGGGGAGAAGCATACACGCTGTTAAAGATCCACCTGATCACCGGAAAGTCCCACCAGATCCGTGCGCATCTGGCAAGTATCGGTCATCCGGCAGTGGGGGATACCAAGTACGGTATTCCGGGAGGACAGGCAGAGAAAACATTTCATCTGCGCAGCCAGCTTCTGCATGCATGGCAGTTAAAGCTTGGGGATGCAGACATTCTGCCACAGACCTATCATGGAAGGAGCTTTCAGGCAGAGCCGCCGGCGAAATTTAAGAATGTGCTCGAGAGGATGGGGTTTGCGCCGGCCGCGGACCGGTAAGACAGCTTCCCACTAAGAAAGGCAGGAGAGAATATGGCTTCATGGAATTCCAGAGGACTTCGAGGTTCTATGCTGGAGGAATCCCTGAATATGACCAATGAAAAGTACCGCAGAGAAAAGCTGGCACTGGTACAGAAGATTCCAACGCCGATCACGCCGATGGAATTTGACAAGGAACACCATCATATTACACTTGCGTATTTTGAACAGAAAAGTACCGTGGATTATCTGGGAAATGTACAGGGAATCCCGATCTGTTTTGATGCAAAGGAATGCGCGGTCGATACATTTCCGCTGCAGAATATTCATGAGCATCAGGTGAATTTTATGACCGAATTTGAACAGCAGGATGGCATTTCATTTCTGATCATTTATTTCAGCCATTGCAATGAATATTATTATGTGCCGTACCGGGATATGATGCGGTTCTGGAACCGTGCAGAGGCGGGAGGACGCAAAAGCTTCCGGCGGGAGGAGCTGGATCAGAGCTACCGTATCCGGGTGCAGGGAGAGGTATTTGTTCATTATCTGGAGATGCTGCAGCGGGATCTGGATGGCAGAGAGGACTGAAAATGGTGCGAAGCCCCGAATATACAGGGATTTGCGATATTATACCATATATTGTGGTTAGACTGTTGTAGAATACAATATGTTGCTATGTTTATATTGACACGTATCATTGGATATGCTAACATTGTTATTGTGACCTGGAAAGGAATACCGGGTCACAATTTTATGTATATCGTTATCAGATAAGGCAGGTTGAGGAGAATGAAAATTATAAAAAGAAGCGGGACAGAGACAGTCTTTGATATCACAAAGATCACGGCAGCGATCACAAAAGCTAATAAGGAGATCCCAACAAGCGATCGTCTTTCATTACAGCAGATTCAGGAGATTTCAGACAATGTCGAGCAGATGTGTCTGGAGATGAGGCGTTCACCAAGCGTGGAGGAGATTCAGGATATGGTGGAGAACCAGATCATGAACAAGCGTGCATTTGCACTGGCGCGAAAGTATATCACCTATCGTTATACGAGAGCCCTCGTCCGAAAGTCCAATTCGACGGATGACCAGATCTTAAGTCTTCTCGAGTGCAATAACGAGGAGGTCAAGCAGGAAAATTCCAACAAGAATCCAACGGTCAACAGTGTTCAGAGGGATTACATGGCAGGAGAGGTCAGCAAGGATATCACCAAGCGTTTTCTGTTGCCGGAGGATATCGTTCATGCACATGAACAGGGAGTCATTCATTTTCATGACTCTGATTATTTTGCACAGCATATGCACAACTGCTGTCTTGTGAATCTGGAGGACATGCTGCAGAACGGCACTGTGATCAGCGAGACTGCGATTGAGCGGCCGAAGAGTTTCTCAACCGCCTGTAACATAGCGACACAGAGCATCGCCCAGATCGCCAGCTCCCAGTATGGTGGACAGAGCATCAGTCTGGCACATCTGGCACCGTTTGTCGATGTGAGTCGTCAGAAGTTCCGCCGGATCGTGCGGGAGGAGTTTGAGGCATCCGGCGTCAATGCAACGGAGGAGCAGATCAATAAGGTTGCCGAGCTTCGTGTTCTTGATGAGATCAAGAAAGGTGTACAGATGATTCAGTATCAGGTGATCACGCTGATGACCACCAACGGACAGGCACCGTTTGTTACGGTGTTTATGTATCTGGACGAGGTGCCGGAGGGCAAGGTGCGTGATGATCTGGCACTTGTGACAGAGGAGATCTTAAGACAGCGTATTCTCGGTGTCAAAAATGAGAAGGGCGTATATATCACACCGGCATTCCCGAAGCTGATCTACGTGCTGGAGGAAGACAATGTCAGAGAGGGCAGTAAGTACTGGTATCTGACAAAGCTTGCCGCAGAGTGTACCGCAAAGAGAATGGTGCCGGATTATATTTCCGAGAAGAAGATGCTTGAGCTCAAGGTTGACAAGAACGGTGAGGGCCACTGCTATCCATGCATGGGCTGTCGTTCCTTCCTCACGCCTTATGTGGATGAGAATAATAAACCGAAGTATTACGGAAGATTTAATCAGGGCGTTGTCACCGTCAATCTGGTGGATATTGCATGCTCCTCCGGTGGAGACATGGATAAGTTCTGGGAGATCTTCGATGAGAGAATGGCACTCTGCAAAAAGGCATTGATGTGCCGTCATGACAGGCTCAAGGGAACACCGTCCGATGTGGCGCCGATCCTCTGGCAGTACGGCGCACTGGCAAGATTGAAGAAGGGCGAGACGATCGATAAGCTGCTGTACGGCGGTTATTCTACGATTTCCTTAGGCTATGCAGGTCTTTGCGAGTGTACAAGATATATGACCGGAAAGTCCCACACGGATCCAAGTGCGACTCCGTTTGCACTTGAGGTTATGAAGCGTCTGAATGCGGCATGTGCGAGGTGGAAGGAAGAGGAGAATATTGACTTCAGCCTTTACGGTACACCGCTCGAGTCCACAACCTATAAGTTTGCCAAGTGTCTGCAGAAGCGGTTTGGCGTGATCAAGGGTGTGACCGATAAGAACTACATTACGAACAGCTATCACGTACATGTGACAGAGCCGATCGATGCATTCGAGAAGCTGAAGTTTGAGGCGCAGTTCCAGGAGCTTTCTCCGGGCGGTGCGATCAGCTATGTCGAGGTGCCGAATATGACGGACAATATCGATGCGGTACTTAGCGTGATGCAGTATATTTACGAGCATATCATGTATGCAGAGTTAAATACCAAGAGTGATTACTGTCAGGAATGCGGCTATAACGGCGAGATCCGGATTGTCACCGATGAGGATGGCAAGCTGATCTGGAAATGTCCGAACTGCGGCAATACTGACCAGAACAAAATGAACGTTGCAAGACGAACCTGCGGATACATCGGAACGCAGTTCTGGAATCAGGGAAGAACCCAGGAGATCAAGGAAAGAGTTCTCCATCTGTAAATAGAATTTGAAACCAAAAAGCTCCGGCGGCTGATCACCTTTCCCGAGAATGGGGAATGTGTGATCCGGTCTGCCGGAGCTTTTGAAATACTGCGGTATGCTTGTCTGACTAAGATTTACTTTTCGGAATGCTCATTTTCGGAAGTCTGCAACAGGAAATCCTTCAGGCGGATCGCAATCCGCTTGTGTCCCGTTTTATGGATAGACTGTGGGATAAACTTCAAAGTAGGGAACGCCTGCATGATACGTTTATTGCCAAAGAAAGGATTCTTTTTCTGGAAAGCAGCATGACGTTCCTTGTATTCGCGGAAGCGAGCCTCGATATCGGCAAGCTTGGAATCCTCGCCGATATGGTTTGCCTTCAGTTCCTCGAGACGTTTTAGGAAGTTCTCGGCACGTTCGTTCTGCGTGTGGATCTTTGAGAAGATCGTCTGGCGCAGCGGGCTGAAGCGTTCCTCCTCAAGCTGTGCCACCAGCTCGTCCCGGAAATGGTACAGAGCCTCCAGCTGGCTGCGGAAGTTGATCGTTGAGATTACGGTGTATGTCAGGTCACAGGCGGCGATCACGGTGACAACGATCAGAAGGATCATGCCGGTGCGGTAAGGAATCGCATTGATGATCGATGAGACTGCCGGCTGCAGAAAATCAAACGCAAGCAGGGAAAGGAAGCCCCAGAACATGGACGGTACAAGTGCGATGCGTCCCTCGAAGTTGTAAGGATCCCGGCTGTAATCCCACCACTGTGCGTGGAACAGCTTCTCCATACCCCATGAGGTAAAATACTCAATCGCCGTGGCGAGAAGCATGCCGCCCAGATACAGCAGGGACGGGTGCGGCTCCAGAGGACGCAGAAACACATACACGATCGTTCCGCCAAAGCCGTAGAGCGGCAGTAGTGGTCCGACCAGAAAACCGCGGTTGATCACCTTATGCTCCTTCAGAGAACAGAAGGAACATTCGTAGATCCAGCCAAAGAAGCTGTATAAATAAAAATCCATCAGAATAAAATACCATGATAAGCCTAAAAACATATCTTCACCTCATATATTTATGTCGTTTCGCTTTTGTTATAATGAAGTATATTACAGGAAATGAGAGAAAAAATCAAATTGGGGGTTCCCAAGCGGAACGGTTTGTGTTATAGTATTTGGTATCAAAAGCGAAGAAGAGGAATAGTAGCTGTCGAAGCCTCATACAGAAAGCTGTTGGTTGATGCGAAACAGTTGATGTGAAACAGTGAACTCGCCTTGGAGCTGCCGGTTGAACGATAGTAGATTTGGACGGACTCCCACCGTTACAGGGGAAAGGTATTGGATTCTGTTTTTCTTGTACCTGTGAGAGCATGATATATTCATGAATAAGAGTGGTACCGCGTGAGAATATTCTCCCGTCTCTAAGAGTAGAGGCGGGTTTTTATTTGCTGAAATATTTTCTGAAAGGATGTTTGGCAGATAAAACTCCGTGAGAAATGGAACAAAATTAATTCAAAATGGAGGGTTAGAATCATGAAGGGATTTGAAAAGTATCAGAAAACATATTTTATGCCGTCAGAGGCAACCTATGACTGGGTGAAAAAGGACAGCATCACAGAACCGCCGGTATGGTGCAGCGTTGATCTGCGTGACGGTAATCAGGCACTCATCGAGCCGATGAGTCTCGAGGAGAAGGTGGAGTTCTTCAAGATGCTTGTGAAGATCGGATTCAAGGAAATCGAGGTTGGATTCCCTGCTGCATCCGAGACAGAATACAATTTTCTGCGTACTTTGATCGATCGGAAGCTGATCCCGGATGATGTTACGGTGCAGGTTCTGACACAGGCGAGAGAACACATTATCCGTAAGACCTTTGAGGCGGTTGACGGAGCACCGAATGCGGTTGTACATGTATATAATTCCACTTCCGTGGCACAGAGAGAGCAGGTATTCCGTAAGTCCAAGGAAGAGATCAAGAAGATCGCCGTTGACGGTGCAAAGCTTCTGAAGGAGTTAGCAGCAGAGGTAAAGGGCAATATCCGTTTTGAGTACAGCCCGGAGAGCTTCCATGGTACTGAGGTTGAGTATGCGGTTGAGGTCTGCAATGCTGTTCTGGATGTATGGCAGCCACAGGCAGATGCCAAGGCGATCATCAATATTCCGTCTACCGTAGAGAACGCAATGCCTCATGTATTTGCAACACAGATCGAATATGTCAGCAAGCACTTGAAATACAGAGACAACGTTGTACTTTCCCTGCATCCGCACAATGACCGTGGCTGCGGTGTTGCTACAGCGGAGCTTGGTGTTCTTGCCGGTGCAGACCGTATCGAGGGAACATTGTTTGGTAATGGAGAGCGTACCGGTAACATGGATATTGTTACCATGGCAATGAATATGTTCTCACACGGCGTCGATCCGAAGCTGGACTTCTCCAACATGCAGGAGATCGCAGACACTTACGAGCGTCTGACCAACATGCAGGTATCCATGAGACAGCCATATGCAGGAGAGCTTGTATTTACCGCATTCTCCGGTTCGCATCAGGATGCGATCTCCAAGGGTATGGCATATCGTGAGGAGAAGAACTGCGAATACTGGACGGTTCCTTATCTGCCGATCGATCCAAAGGATGTGGGACGCACCTACGATTCCGATGTTATCCGCATTAACAGCCAGTCCGGACGTGGCGGCGTCAGCTATGTATTAAAGAACAGCTTCGGTCTGATCCTGCCGGATAAGATGAAGGAAGAGGTTGGATATCTGATGAAGAGTGTTTCCGATCATCGTCATGCGGAGCTTTCTCCGGAGGATATGAGAGATGTATTCAAGGAGACCTATCTGGATGTTGAGAAGAAGTTCGATGTATCTGAGTGCCACTTCAAACAGAAGGACGGTATCGGTGCTGAGGTAACGATCGTTGTTGACGGCAGGGAAAATGTTGTGGATTCCCATGGTAACGGTCGTCTCAATGCAGTAAACCATGCGATCAAGAAGTACTTTGATCTGGATTATGCATTGGATGTATACGAGGAGCATGCATTGTCAAAGCGTTCCGATTCACAGGCAATCTCCTATGTAGGTATCAAGCCTGCCGGACAGGAGAAGCTGTACTGGGGTATCGGCACGGATGATGATATTATCAAGTCCTCAATCGACGCACTGGTCAATGCGGTGAACCGTTATATGGAAGCAAAATAATACGATGCAGAAGCCGGAAGCAGACCGTGATGGCTGCGCCGGCGATGGCAAAAGTCGTTTGGCTTCGAGATTATAAAAAAGGGCAAAACCAGCGTTTTGCCCTCCAAGAATTGCTTCGCAATTCTCGTTGGCATTCCACCACATTACACGCATTTTCCTATACCATCAAAAAGGAGTGTCCTAAATTTGGGACACTCCTTTTTGTCATGAAAGTTTATTTCTCATATTTGTGGCAGGCTGCCAGTCCGGCAAGCATCAGTACCGGGAAAATGATCGCGGACAAAAGTCCGAGCTTCAAATTATCCTGCAGTGCAGAGGAGATAAAACCAACCATGGTTGGTCCGGAGGAACATCCGATATCTCCGGCAAGTGCGAGCAGTGCAAAAATCGTGGTGCCGCCCTGTGGACAGACCTTTGAACTGATACTGAAGGTGCCGGGCCACATGGCTGCAACGGACAGACCGCAGACACCGCAGGCGGCAAGAGAAAGTGCCGGGAGCGGTGAGAAGCTAACGATCAGATAGCTGATCATGCAGAGCACGGCACACGCACTCAGATATCCGGTCAGGGAGAAATGTTCGGCAACATGGGCGTGAAGAACTCTGCCGGAGCCCATCAGAATTGCGAAAAAGCACGGACCGGCAAGATCGCCCACCGTTTTGGAAACATGAAGACCTGTTTCGGCAAGGGCGGATGCCCACTGGCTCATCGCAAGTTCCGACGCGCCACTGCAGACCATCAGAAGGGCGAGTACCCAGAATACCTTTTCTTTTAACAATGCCGTGATCGTCATGCCGCGTCCCTCGTCGGCAAGAGAGTTGATCGGTACAAAGCAGAAATAAACAGCATTGCAGGCAGGGATAATTGCCCAGAGGGCTGCGATGATCTTCCATGAGCTTAAGCCGACCGTGTTAAACAGAAGCGTGGAGACCAGAACAACCAGCACCGAACCCCAGCAGTAGAAGGAGTGCAAAAGACTCATGGCAGCCCCCTTCTTATCCGTCGGGCACGCCTCTACGATCGGGCTGATGATCACCTCGGTCAGACCGCCGCCGATGGCATAGATCACGACGGCGATGCTGATGCCGATATACGGATCCGGTGTGAGCTCCGGCAGGATGCCGAGAAGCACAAGTCCGACGGCAGCAAAAACATGTGCCAGAACGGCATTGATGCGGTAGCCGATCCGATCCGTGAATTTTGCCGAGAACAGGTCCACCAGAATCTGTGTGACAAAATTGATCGTCACCAAAAGACCGATCCGGGAAAGGGAAATCCCATAGGTACGGTGAAATGTCACAAACAGAAGCGGGGCGAAATTGTTGACGATCGCCTGTGTGATGTAACCGATATAGCTGGCGGCAATGGTGTGTCGAAAATCAGTTTTAATACTCATAACTAACTCCAATCTTTATCCTGTGTCAATGAATTTTCTGATAATAGCCTATCACGTTATTTTTCGAAAATCTGTAATAATATCAGCGACTATTAACACTATTTTGACAGATGAAATTATGGTCCATCCGTTGTGAATCCGAGGGAAACATGGTAAAATAGAAACAGTGTGGGATTCCGGTCACAGGAGGCGGGGATTTCATCCGGAGAAAGACGAATATGAGGAAACGAGGAGAAAGCGATGAGTGATATCAATAAAAAGATCAGGGAACTTGTAAATTATGGTTTACATACCGGACTTGTTGTGCCGGAGGACGAGATGTACACGATCAATCGTCTGTTAGAGATCCTGAAGCTGGATGAGTATAAGGAGCCGGAGAATGCGTGTCCGGTGCCGGATCTGGAGAAAACGCTGAGTGACATTATGGACTGGGCATATGAAAACGGGGTTCTCGAGGAGAATACCGTAGGTTATCGTGATCTGTTCGATACAAAGCTGATGGGTGCGTTGGTTCCGGCACCAAGTGTCGTGATCGCAAAGTTCCGGGAACTGTACCGCATGTCTCCTCAGAAGGCGACCGATTTTTATTATAAATTCAGCAGAGATACCGATTATATCAGACGTTACCGGATCGCCAGAGATATGAAATGGACGGCAGAGACGGAGTACGGCACACTTGATGTCACGATCAACCTGTCAAAGCCGGAGAAGGATCCGAAGGCGATTGCCGCAGCGAAGAATGCAAAGCAGTCTGCATATCCGAAATGTCTTTTGTGCAGGGAGAATGAGGGCTATGCCGGACGACTGAATCACCCGGCAAGACAGTCACACCGTATTATTCCGCTTATGATCGAGGGGGAGAAATGGGGCTTCCAGTATTCTCCGTATGTATATTATAACGAGCACTGCATCGTATTTAATCAGAAGCATACGCCGATGAAGATTGATGAATCGGCATTCCGTAAGCTGTTATCCTTTGTAAAGCAGTTTCCTCATTATTTCCTTGGCTCCAATGCGGATCTGCCGATCGTAGGCGGATCGATTCTGGCACATGAGCATTTTCAGGGTGGTCATTATGAATTTGCGATGGAGAGAGCGCAGATTAAGACAAAGCTTACGATCAGGGGCTACGAGGATGTGGAGGCCGGTATTGTCAACTGGCCGATGTCTGTCATAAGGATCCGTCATAAGGACAGTGAACGTCTGGTTGCTCTTGCGTCCCATATTTTGGACACATGGAGAGGCTATACCGATGAAGCGGCATTTATCTTTGCAAAGACCGATGGCGAGCCGCATAATACGATTACGCCGATTGCGAGAATGCGTGACGGACTGTATGAGATGGATCTGGTGCTTCGTAACAATATCACGACTGAGGAGTATCCGCTGGGTGTATTCCATCCGCATCAGGAGCTGCATCATATCAAGAAGGAGAATATCGGTCTGATCGAGGTAATGGGACTTGCCGTTCTGCCGGCCCGTCTGAAAAAGGAAATGGCAGTATTGGAGGAGTATATCGTACAGGGCAAGGATATCCGCAGCAATGAAGAGATTGAGAAGCATGCCGACTGGGTAGATGAGTTCCTCCCGAAGTACGACAACGTGACAGAGGACAATGTGGAGGAGATCCTGCAGAAGGAGATCGGTATTGTCTTCAAAAAGGTGCTGGAGCACGCCGGTGTCTATAAGAATACGCCGGAGGGACAGGAAGCATTTCTGCGGTTTGTAGAAGCACTGTAGAGTGCACGAATGAAGTGGCGTCAATTTGCAAATGTTCTAAGAGTTCTGACGCTCGTTGTGCATTAAGGTTTTATTATTCATGAATACAAGTTCTCGGGTTGATACGTGTCCGGTTTGTAGGATACATATCAATCTGAGAACTTTTTTACGTTATAGGAAACTTGTGAGGTGACGTGCAAAGTGGGTAAACTCGCTTTGTTCTTTGTTTGAAAAAAGGTACAGATTACACGGAATAGTTCTAAAATACATGGTCAAAATGAGCAAAAAAGCCCCAAATTGACCAAAAATGGCGTTTTTGTGTCGTTTCGTGCAAAAGCTATTCTTTTTTTGACTAAAATATGTTAGGTTGTCAGTAAAACAGTACGTGTAATGTAAATTTAGAGAAGACCCCACTGTTCACGAATAGAACAGACAATGTTGCAACAACTCAATAATAAATTTATAGGATAATTTTGATAAAAAACAATAAATAATTAACTATTTGATGACAAGTATGAAAAAATGTGTTATGATAAATTAAATAAAAAGTTTATATACAATATATTTAAATAAATAATATATTGTATATAGAAATTATTTTACACGTGTGAAATGCAGAAATTTATTATTGCTGAAGGGAGGTGAAAGAATGCATTTATCAACGAAGGGATGCAGAGAAACCATTGAAAAAGCGTTCTTTTCATAAGTAAATAGGGATACAAAATGAAAAGAACGCTTAGCAAAACACACATTATAGTATAACAGTTTATTAGGGATGATTCAATAAAATACAAAAAATGGAGGAATTTAAGATGAAAAAATTTGCGAAAAATGTAATCGCATTTGTGATGTCATTTGCGATGGTTATCTGTTTATCTTCACCAGCCGTGCAGGCAGAGGAGGTTTCAATGCAGGATGATGGCATAGCATTACAGAACATTGTGATCGGACAACAATATTTTGTTCAGGATAAGAGAACACAACTTATGGCAATGTTTAGTAATGCCAATACATTGGTTATTAAATGTAAAAATTTAACGGAAAACGACCGGTATGTTGAGATGGATGTTTCGACATCAAGTAAATCATTTAAACAGAGAACATTTACGGTTAATGGATATAAAATAAACAAAACAAATGGTA
>NZ_DBLXSO010000043.1:0-25928 GCF_057878315.1 Jutongia sp.
TCTGACGCGCCCCTTTCTCTTGATGACCTTACATTTTTCACAAATCGGTTTTACTGAAGATCTAACTTTCACAGCAATAACCTCCTTTCAGAAAAGTCCATTAACCACTATATCATAAAATTTTAGGCATTGCAAGACAAACTTTTTATTTTTTTCATATTATTCAAAAAGAAAACGGAGCCGTCCACAATATACGCTGTGGACAGCTCCGATCATCCTACCGGCTGTACCGGTTATTTGTCTCTCCAGGTAATACGTCCCTTTGTCAGATCGTACGGAGACATTTCCATTGTCACCTTATCGCCCGGCAAAATACGGATAAAGTTCTTGCGAAGCTTTCCGCTGATGTGAGCCAGTACCTGATGACCATTCTCCAGCTCTACCTTAAACATTGCATTGGGCAGCTTCTCTACAACAATACCCTCAATTTCTATTACATCTTCCTTTGACATATTTCCTCCATTCTTACGCCTTTATTGTTTCATAATTATGATCCCATTCCGGATAAGATAATAACTCCGGCTCACCCTCGGTGATCAGGACCGTATTCTCATAGTGTGCGGAGTTCAGAGAATCCTGTGTTACAACGGTCCAGTCATCCTCAAGAACCCATACCTCCCAGGTTCCGATATTGATCATCGGCTCGATCGCCAGTGTCATACCCGGACGAAGCTTCATACCGCGTCCGATCGGTTTGTAATTCGGAATCTGCGGCTCCTCATGGAGATCCTTACCTACACCATGACCAACCAGATCACGTACAACTCCATATCCGTTTGCCTCTGCAAAATCCTGAACTGCTTTGGAAATCTCAAAGAGGTGGTTACCTGCTTTGGCATACTTGATGCCCTCGAAGAAGCTCTGGCGCGTCACATCGATGAGACGTCTGTTCTCCTCGGAAATCTGTCCGACTGCATGCGTTCTGGCAGCATCGGAATGATACCCCTTATAAATAACACCCGCATCAAGACTGACGATATCGCCCTCCTGCAGGATCCTCTTCTTATTAGGAATGCCATGAACGACCTCATCGTTGACGGATACACAGATGGATGCCGGGTATCCCTGATAATTCAGGAAGGACGGAATGCAGTCATAGCTACGGATCACTTCCTCGCCCTTGCGGTTGATGTCCATGGTGGATATGCCCGGACGAATGATCTTTGCCATCTCCTGATGAACGATGGACAGGATTCTTCCGGCCTCTCTCATAAGTTCAATTTCGTGTTCTGATTTAATTGTTACTGACATATTATGCCTTCTTTCCTCATCTTGATAATGAATTTTTAGTCGTCGCGCCGACACGGCTGGAAATCCGCCGGTGTGATTCTATTTACTGCTCACCATCCAGGATTGCGCAGATGTCCTTGAAGCCCTGTTCAAGTCCTGTTGTTCCATCGACAACACGGAGAATACCTTCATTCTTATAATAGTCGATCAATGGAGCTGTCTGCTCATGATATACTTCCAGTCTCTTCTTAACGGTCTCAGGCTCATCATCCTTACGGATCACAAGCTCCTTACCACATTTATCGCAGATTCCTTCTTTCTTTGGAGGAATGTTTACAATATGATAGGTTGCACCGCAGGAGCATACTCTTCTACCGCTCATACGATCAATGATCACCTGATCTGCAAGATTGATCTCGATTGCATAATCAACCTTCTCACCGGTAGCTGCCAGAGCCTTTGTCAGCGCCTCAGCCTGAGGGATGGTTCTTGGGAATCCATCGAGTACATAACCGTTCTTTGCATCGTCCTGGTGGATTCTGTCTACAACAAGATCACAGGTAAGCTCATCCGGAACAAGCTCTCCGGCATCCATATAGCCCTTTGCTTTCTTTCCAAGCTCTGTACCGTTCTTGATATTCTCACGGAAAATATCACCGGTGGAAATATGAGGAATGCCATATTTCTCTGAAATCTTGCCAGCGTGTGTTCCCTTTCCGGCACCTGGTGCCCCCAACATAATAATCTTCATGAATATATTCTCCTTTCACGTGTATCATACCCTTCACATCTTCAAAAAGACGTCTATAGTATATGATACTCCAAGGCGGTTTATTTTTCAACCGTTTTTTGTGACCGCCTGCGAACCGGTATTTTGCACATCTCCAACCGCCTGCAGACGGATATTTATTTGTCGTCTTCTGTTCTGTCACTGATGATGTAACGAGGTCTGTGCTTGACTTCCATATAGATCTTGCCGATGTACTCGCCCAGAACACCGAGGCAGATCAGCTGCACACCGCCAATGAAGCAGATAATACTGATTGTACTTGCCCAGCCGACCACACTGTGCTTCATATAGAACATGATAAACGTCCAGATGATCGCCAGAAAGCTGAGCAGTGAGATAAAAGTGCCAATCCCGGTGATGATCCGGATCGGTTTGATGCTCAGGCTCGTGATACCGTCAAAGGCAAGTCCCAGCATCTTACTGAGCGGATAATGGCTCTCACCGGCAATCCTTTCGTGGCGCTCATAATACACGCTTGTGCTTTTGAAGCCCACCAGCGGAAACATGCCGCGCAGATACAGATTGACCTCCTTGAAATTTGCAAACTCATGCAGCACTCTGGAGGACACCAGACGGTAATCGGCATGATTATAGACCACCTCTGCCCCCATGACATTTAACAGCTTGTAAAATCCCTGCGCTGTCGCTCTCTTAAAGAACGTATCCGTATCACGCTTGCTGCGGACGCCGTAAACAATCTCACAGCCGTCCAGATACGCATCCACCATATCGTCCATCGCATTGATGTCATCCTGTCCGTCACAGTCGATGGAGATCGTAATATCCGCCTTGTCCTTTGCCTCCATGAGTCCCGCCAGCACAGCATTCTGATGACCCCGATTGCGGCTCTGCGAGATTCCGATATAGTGTTCGTCCTCTTTGGAAAGCTCTTTGATGATCTCCCAGGTCCGGTCCTTGCTTCCGTCATTGACGAAAAGCACACGGCTGTCTTCACTGATCTTGTCCTTCGATGCCAGCGAATTGATCTTCGCCAGAAATTCCCCACTGGTGATCGGCAGCACTTCTTCCTCGTTGTAACAAGGTATCACAATATATAAGATTGGTTTTTCCATATTGTCCCTCTTTTCTGAAAAAATCCCCACATCCGGGCAGTGGCTGCGCCTGGGTGCGGGGATTCCATATCTCTTATGCAGTCATCACAAAAGACAATACGCGATAATTACTCGCTGATGAAACCTCTGTAATGACGAACCAGCATCTGTGACTCGATCTGCTTCAATGTCTCGATAACAACACCTACGATAATGATCATTGATGTTCCACCGAAAGATACATCAGCACCAAATGCTCCCGAGAAGAAAATCGGTACAAGTGAAGCGATTGACAGACCTGTCGCACCAATGAAGATGATGCTGTTGAGTACACTGGTCAGATAATCCATCGTCGGTTTTCCCGGACGGATACCCGGAATGAATCCTCCCTGCTTCTTCATGTTCATGGCAATCTCCTGTGGATTGAAAGTGATTGATGTGTAGAAGTAAGCAAAGAAAATGATCAATGCAATATATACAACAAGACCTAATGTATACTTAAACTCGCCAAAGCTCTCGAAGTTGCACCATGCGTTCTGGTTCAGAACCTTGAGGAACTTCTGGAATAAAGATGCGCCTGCACCGGATGCCGGCTGAAGACCTGCGAAGTTTGCGATAACAATAGGCATTGAGAACAGGGATCCGGCAAAGATTACCGGGATAACGCCTGCTGTGTTTACCTTAAGCGGAATATGTGAAGACTGTCCGCCAACAAGCTTGCGGCCTCTTGTCTTCTGAGAATACTGTACACTGATTCTTCTCTCACCATCGGAAAGATAGATGATGAAAACAACCATTGCTACAAGCACTCCGATAATAATAACAGCAGCCAGCAGACTGTTCACTGTTGTAGAAGCGTTCTTGACGAACTTGTTGAACAGGGAACTTACGTCCTCAGGCATACGTGACACGATGTTGTATAACAGGATGATTGAAATACCGTTTCCAACACCATGCTCTGTAATCTGCTCACCAAGCCACATTAAAAGAGCAGAACCTGCTGTCATGGATACGATACAAACTGTGATGGATGTAAATGTAGCCCCGTCTGTCAGGAGACCCTGGCTGGCAAAACCGATTGCCATTGCGGCACTTTCCATCAGAGAAAGTACGATTGTTACATATCTCGTATACTCAGAGATCTTCTTTCTTCCCTCTTCGCCGTCCTTATGCAGCTCCTCGAGACGAGGAATTGCAATCGTGAGCAACTGTAAGATAATGGAAGATGTGATATACGGTGTAATGTTCAGTGCGAAAATAGACATTTTCTCAAAGGAACCACCGGTCAACTGATTAAAGAAATCCAGGGAGTTCTGATCTGCGAACCACTGTGAAATGTAGTCGGCATCTACACCCGGGATAGGAAGCTGACATCCGATACGCACTACGACAAGAATGAAGAGTGTGTAGAGGATCTTTTTCCTCAAATCCTTAATCTTAAATGCATTGCGGACTGTTTCGAACATCCTTAGATCACCTCAGCTTTTCCACCAAGAGCCTCAATCTTCTCAGCAGCACTCTTACTGAATGCATTTACCTGAACTGTAAGCTTCTTAGTTAATTCTCCATTTCCGAGTATCTTAACTCCATCCTTAGGATTACTGATAACACCTGCCTCAAGTAAAGCAGCTACAGTAACTACTGCACCGTCTTCAAACTTGTTAAGCTTATCTACATTGATTGCAACGATCTCCTTAGAGTTGATGTTTGTGAAACCTCTCTTAGGAATACGTCTGTACAGTGGCATCTGACCACCTTCAAAACCCGGACGTGGAGCACCTGAACGTGCCTTCTGACCCTTATGTCCCTTACCTGCTGTCTTACCGTTTCCTGATCCATGACCACGGCCTCTTCTGAAATTGTTGCTCTGCTTTGAGCCTTCTGCTGGTCTGAGTGTTGATAAATTCATTGTAATTACCTCCTGATTATAAATACTAACGGGCTATGCGCATCCACGGTCATTTTGCGGATTGACCGATTCTGACGCAGGGTATGACCAATACCCCTTAAATGAGAACGGTGATCTCATTTACCCTCGCAATTGTTACATGTGTCTGCAAAGCGACACATCATATATCATAACACATAATTTGCGTCATGAAAAGCCTTATTCCAAAAAAATTGACTACGAAAAAAATGCCCCATAAAATGAGACATTTCTTTCGTTTGACATATATCCTGCTTAGATCTCTTCTACCTTTACAAGATGCTTTACATGCCAGATCATTCCTCTGACTGCATCATTGTCAGGAAGCTCAACTGACTTATTGAGTTTCTTTAAGCCGAGCGCTTCCACTGTTGCACGATGCTTTGGAATGGCACCGATCGTAGATTTCACTAATGTAACCTTTAACTTTCCTGCCATTTTGATCCTCCTTTTAGCCTAACAGCTCTTCTACAGAAATACCACGAGCCTTTGCAACTTCCTCAGGAGTCTTAAGATTCTTAAGTCCCTCGATCGCTGCAAGTACAACGTTCTGCTTGTTGTTTGAACCAAGAGACTTTGTACGAATGTTCTTGTATCCTGCAAGCTCAAGTACGGCACGTGCCGGACCACCGGCGATGATTCCAGTACCTTCTGGAGCCTTTTTAATCAATACAGATGCGCTACCGAACTTACCATTGAAGTCATGTGGTACGCTTCCGTTCTCATCGATAGGAACTTCGACAAGGTTCTTCTCTGCAGCTTCTTTTCCTTTACGGATAGCCTCAGGAATCTCTGTGGCCTTACCCAGACCAGCACCTACATGTCCGTTCTTATCGCCAACTACTACTAATGCAGTAAATCTCATATTACGTCCACCCTTAACAACCTTGGTTACACGCTTAATCGTTACTACATTATCTTCCAGCTCTAACTGGCTTGGGTCAATAATTGTACGTTTCATGAGTTCTCCTCCTAATCTTAGAAATTCAAGCCTGCTTCTCTGGCTGCCTCAGCCAAAGCTTTTACCTTGCCCTGATATACAAAACCGCCACGGTCAAATACTACTGTGTTAATTCCTTTATCCAAAGCTTTCTTGGCGATGATCTCACCAAGCTTTGCTGCTGCATCTACGTTATTTGTCTTCTCAAGACCGTCCTTCACATCTTTCTGAAGGGTAGAAGCGAAAACCAGAGTATTTCCTACGGTATCATCAATAACCTGTGCGTACATATGATTATTGCTTCTAAATACAGCTAAACGTGGTCTCTCAGCTGTGCCTGAAAGACGATTACGAACCTTCATGTGTTTCTTCACACGAACATCACTTCTTGACTGCTTCTTAATCATCGTATTTTCACTCCTTTATATTATTTCTTACCGGTCTTACCAACCTTACGTCTGATTACTTCATCAGCATACTTAATACCTTTACCCTTATAAGGCTCCGGAGCTCTCTTCTCTCTGATTTCAGCAGCGTATTGGCCAACCTTTTCCTTGTCGATTCCCTTAACAACCAGTGTGTTAGCGTCCTCAACTACAACTTCGATTCCTTCAGGATCTTCCATCTCTACCGGATGAGAGTATCCCAGGGACAGCGTAAGAAGCTTCCCCTTCTTTACAGCTCTGTAACCAACACCGTTAACTTCGAGCTTCTTCTCATATCCCTCTGTTACACCAACAACCATGTTGTTGATCAGAGTTCTTGTAAGACCATGGAGAGATTTCATCTTCTTAAGATCGTTTGGACGGTTAACGATGATCTCGTCTCCCTCTTTCTTGATCTCCATCTCTGCAGGAAGCACTCTCTCAAGTGTTCCCTTTGGTCCCTTTACAGTCACTTTATTATTTTCTGCAATATCAACTGTTACACCAGCCGGTATCGCGATAGGCATTTTTCCGATTCGTGACATGCCGTGCACCTCCATATTCTTGGTTTAATGGGTGGCTGACTTTCTGGTATGATTACCAGACAAATGCCAGTACTTCACCGCCAACGTTTTCTTTTCTAGCTTCCTTGTCTGTCATAACTCCCTTGTTGGTAGAAATGATAGCAATTCCAAGTCCTCCGAGAACCTTTGGAAGCTCATCCTTGCCAGCATAAACTCTAAGACCCGGCTTAGAAATTCTCTTGAGACCGGTGATAATCTTATCGTTCTTGTCTGCGCCATATTTTAATGTGATATGAATTGTCTTAATTCCGTCAACGTCAATCACGTCATATTTCTTGATATAACCCTCTTTGAGAAGGATCTCAGCGATAGAGATCTTCATCTTTGAGCTTGGTACATCTACTGTATCATGCTTTGCAGTATTGGCATTACGGATTCTTGTAAGCATATCTGCAATTGGATCGCTCGTCATCATCTTGTTTTACCTCCTTACCAGCTTGCTTTCTTCACGCCTGGGATCTGTCCCTTGTATGCTAATTCACGGAAGCAGATTCTGCAGATTCCGTATTTTCTTAAATAAGCATGTGGGCGACCACAAATTCTGCAACGACTATATTCTCTTGTAGAGAACTTTGCCTTACGCTGCTGCTTAACTTTCATAGAAGTCTTAGCCATGAGATTCCCTCCTTACTTCTTGAATGGCATACCGAACTGTGCCAATAATTCACGAGCTTCTTCATCAGTCTCAGCGGTAGTTACAACGATAATGTCCATACCTCTGACCTTGTCAACCTTATCATACTCGATCTCAGGGAAGATTAACTGCTCCTTGATACCAAGAGCGTAGTTACCTCTACCGTCGAATGCGTTAGGATTAACACCTCTAAAGTCACGAACTCGTGGCAGTGCGAGGTTTACAAGACGATCCAGGAACTCATACATTTTCTCACCACGGAGTGTTACCTTACATCCGATTGGCATTCCCTCACGAATCTTGAAGTTTGCGACAGAATTCTTTGCCTTTGTTGTAACGGCCTTCTGACCTGTGATCTTTTCCAAATCAGCAATTGCAGAATCCAAAATCTTGGAGTTCTCTTTTGCTTCGCCGACACCCATGTTTACTACGATCTTCTCGAGCTTAGGTACCTGCATTATATTTTCATAACCAAATCTCTTGGTCATTGCATCAACGATTTCGTTGTTATACTTTTCTTTTAAACGAGCCACGTTAGATTGCCTCCTTTCCAGTTATTAGTCGATTACTTCACCTGTTGCCTTTGCGTAGCGAACCTTCTTACCGTCCTCTACCTTAAAGCCAACACGGGAAACCTTTCCCTTGCTCACATACATTACGTTTGAAATATCCAGAGGAGCTGACTTCTGAACGATGCCGCCCTGAGGATTTGCCTGATTTGGCTTTGTATGCTTTGTTACCTGGTTGATTCCCTCGATAATAACCTTGCCATCCTTAACGGATGTTACCTTGCCCTCACGGCCTTTATCTTTACCGGCGATTACTTTTACGGTATCGCCTTTTTTAATCTTACTTGTTGCCATTGTCGATACCCTCCTTATAATACTTCCGGTGCTAATGAAACAATTTTCATGAACTGCTTATCTCTCAACTCTCTTGCGACTGGTCCAAAGATACGTGTACCTCTTGGTGTCTTGTCGTCACGGATGATAACGGCTGCATTCTCATCAAACTTGATGTAGGATCCATCAGGACGACGAGTGCTGTTTACTGTACGAACTACAACAGCCTTAACGACATCACCCTTCTTTACAACACCGCCTGGTGTTGCATCTTTTACAGAAGCAACGATGACGTCACCGATACTTGCATATCTTCTGGTTGAACCACCCATAACTCTGATACAAAGAAGCTCTTTAGCACCTGTATTATCAGCTACTTTCAGTCTTGATTCCTGCTGTATCATAATTACCTCCATATTCTGCCGTCTAATACCCGGCTCACAATTATTTTGCTTTCTCGATAACCTCTACCAGTCTCCATCTCTTGTCCTTAGACAAAGGTCTGGTCTCCATTACTCTTACTCTGTCACCGATCTTGCATGTATTCTCCTCATCATGAGCTTTCAGCTTACGAGTTCTCTTGATGATCTTGTTATAAAGTGGATGCTTAACGTTATCAACAACTGCAACAACGATTGTCTTATCCATCTTATCACTTACTACTTTACCTACACGAGTCTTTCTAAGATTTCTCTCCACGATCGTGTCCTCCTTTCCATAGGGCTTCTATCAAATGAATTAGTTCTGGGATGCGAGCACTGTCTGAATTCTTGCGATATTCTTCTTAACTTCCTTAATACGGCTCGTATTATCCAGCTGATTTGTTGCATTCTGGAACTTCAGATTGAACAGCTCTTTCTTTGCAGCAACTAAATCTTCATTTAATTCTGTAACGGACTTACTTTTCAATTCTTCCATAAACTGCTTACTCTTCACTGCCCGCACCTCCTTCTAAGTCTGCACGAGATACGACCTTACATTTAACAGGCAACTTATGAGTTGCAAGACGTAAAGCCTCTCTTGCTACCTCTTCTGATACACCTGAAATCTCGAACATTACACGACCAGGTTTTACAACAGCTACCCAGTACTCCAGCGCACCTTTACCTTTACCCATTCGAGTCTCGGCAGGAGTCTTTGTTACTGGCTTGTCAGGGAAAATCTTGATCCAAACTTTACCACCACGCTTGATATAACGTGTCATCGCAATACGGGCTGCCTCAATCTGGTTGGATTTGATCCATGCCGGCTCTAAAGCCACGATACCAAAATCACCATTTGTGATCTTGTTTCCTCTGAGCGCTTTTCCTGTCATTCTACCGCGGAACTGCTTGCGATGTTTTACTCTCTTTGGCATTAACATTATTTATCGCTCCCTTCCTTTTTGTTATTCTTGGTTGGAAGAACTTCACCATGGTAAACCCATACCTTAACACCAACCTTACCATAAGTTGTGTCAGCCTCAGCGAAGCCATAATCAATATCAGCACGAAGTGTCTGAAGAGGAATTGTACCCTCGCTGTAGAACTCTGTACGAGCCATATCAGCACCGCCCAGACGTCCGGAGCAAGATGCCTTCACACCCTTTGCGCCTGTCTTCATCGTTCTGCCCATTGCAGACTTCATTGCACGACGGAAGGAGATACGATTCTCAAGCTGCTGCGCAATATTCTCTGCTACTAACTGCGCATGGCTGTCCGGATTCTTGATGTCCATGATCTTGATATCCAATGCAACCTTGCGATCTAAAACCTTTAATAACTCTTTCTTCAGATTCTCAATCTCAGCACCGCCCTTACCGATTACGAATCCAGGCTTTGCTGTATGAATGATAACTCTTACTTTATCTGTCGGTCTCTCAATCTCGATCTTTGAAATACCAGCGCTGTATAATTTCTTCTTTACAAATTCTCTGATCTTGTAATCTTCTACAAGATAGTCTGCAAATTTACCCTCTGCAAACCAATTGGAATCCCAGTCACTGATAACACCGACTCTTAAACCATGAGGATTAACCTTCTGTCCCATTTTAATCTCCTTTCACAGATCAAAAATTCTGATCTGAAGCAAACTTATGATTAGCGCTCGTTGAGTACGATCGTGATATGACTCATTCTCTTCTCAATACGGTATGCTCTACCCTGCGCTCTTGGTTTGATTCTCTTCATTGTCGGTCCTTTATTTGCATAACACTCTTCAATGTACAAATTCTCAGGATTCATACCATTGTTGTTCTCAGCATTTGCAACTGCAGACTGTAATAACTTTAAGATAATGCTGGACGCATATCTTGGATTATATGTCAAAATACCGATTGCTGTCTCTACATCTTTGCCTCTGATGGCATCTAACACATAACAAGCCTTCTGAACTGAAACTCTTGCATAAGATAACTTAGCTGAAGGTCTGGTGTCTTTCTGGTTCTCATTTCTCTCTCTCTTAATCTGAGATCTATGCCCCTTAGCCATTTGTGAAGCCTCCTTTCGATTCTCTGTTAATTTATCTCTCCGCCGTCATCAATGACTAACGGCCCTTCTTCTCGTCCTTACCGTGACCTCTGTAGGTTCTGGTAGCTACGAACTCGCCGAGCTTGTGTCCTACCATATCCTCGGTAACATATACAGGTACATGCTTTCTACCGTCATGTACAGCAAATGTCAATCCTACGAATGATGGGAAAATAGTGGAACGACGAGACCATGTTTTGATCACTGCCTTATCACCGGATGCGACTGCAGCGTTTACCTTTTTCTCAAGGCTTGCATCGATGAAAGGTCCTTTCTTTAATGAACGTGCCATTGTATCCTCCATTCTGCCTTAACGGCTAATCCAATCTTCAAGCAGACTGCTTTGACTTATTATTTAGCCAAAGCCTTTCCGTCTCTTCTTCTTACGATCAGTTTATTTGACTTATTGTTCTTCTTACGTGTCTTTAAGCCAAGTGCAGGCTTGCCCCAAGGAGTACATGGACCCGGACGGCCGATACCTGTCTTACCTTCACCACCACCGTGTGGATGGTCGTTAGGGTTCATAACAGAACCACGAACAGTAGGTCTGATACCCATGTGACGCTTACGTCCTGCCTTACCGATATTAACAAGTGCATGCTCACCATTTCCTACAACACCGATTGTTGCGCGGCATACAATAGGAACCATTCTCATCTCGCCTGAAGGAAGACGAAGTGTTGCATACTTACCTTCCTTAGCCATCAGCTGTGCGCTGTTACCAGCGGAACGAACAAGCTGACCACCTTTTCCAGGGTAAAGCTCAATGTTATGAACCTGAGAACCTACTGGAATGTTCTGAAGTGGAAGTGCGTTTCCTACTGCGATCTCTGCCTCAGGACCGTTCATGATCTTCTGACCAACCTTCAGTCCCTCCGGAGCGAGGATATATGCCTTCTGACCATCTGCATAGCTGATCAGTGCGATATTTGCTGTTCTGTTTGGATCGTACTCGATTGTCTTAACAATTGCCGGAATACCATCCTTATTTCTCTTAAAATCGATAATTCTGTATTTTCTTCTTGATCCGCCACCACGATGTCTTACAGTGATCTTACCCTGTGCATTACGTCCGGCGTTCTTCTTTAAAGACACGGTCAGTGACTTCTCAGGAGTTGTAGCTGTAATCTCAGCACGATCCATTGTAGTCATATGTCTTCTGGAAGGTGTATATGGGTTAAATGTTTTAATTCCCATGACATTTTCTCCTTTCAAATACTTATATTTGATCCGCCCGATAGGTTTTCCAGGCGTTTTAGGTCTTACTCAGATTTTACAGTCCCTCAAAGATCTCGATATCCTTGCTGTCCTCTGTAAGCTGTACAATCGCTTTCTTATACTTAGCTGTCTTACCCTGAGTTCTTCCACGGCGACGAGTCTTACCGTCACAGTTCATTGTGTTTACCTTTAAAACCTTTGTTCCGTCGAAAAGCTTCTCAACAGCTTCTTTCACCTGGCTCTTTGTAGCATCCGGATGAACAGCGAATGTGTACTTTTTCTCTTCCATAGATGCCATGGACTTCTCTGTCACGATTGGCTTCTGGATAACATCATAATATTTCAAATCTGCCATTATGCGTACACCTCCTCAAGCTTTGCTACAGCACTCTTTGTGATGATGATTGTATCATACTTCAGAATGTCATATACGTTGATTGCGTTGGAGTAAACCGTTCTGACTCCGGCGATGTTTCTTGCAGAAACCTCTACGTTGTCATTGTCCTCGCCGTCAAGTACAACGAGTGCTTTGTTTACCTTTAATGCATCAAGAACGCCTACCATCTTCTTTGTCTTGATCTCATCAAACTTCAAAGAATCCATTACGAAGAATTTCTCCTCGTTTACCTTTGTTGTCAGTGCGGATTTAATTGCACCGGCCTTCTCTTTCTTATTCATCTTGAATGAATAATCTCTCGGTGTTGGAGCAAATACAACTCCACCGCCTGTCCACTGTGGAGATCTTGTGGAACCCTGTCTTGCATGACCTGTTCCCTTCTGTCTCCATGGCTTTCTTCCGCCACCGCTCACCTCAGAACGTGTCTTAGCCTTCTGAGTGCCCTGACGTTTATTTGCAAGCTGTAATACAACAGCCATATGCATCAAATGCTCATTTACATCAACAGCGAATACGCTATCGTTAAGATCAATCTTTCCAACTTCGCTGCCTTCCATATTATAAACAGATACGTTAGCCATCTGTGTGTTCCTCCTTTCCAAAAGAATTATTTAGCAGTTTTAACGCTTTCCTTGATGGTCACAACAGATTTCTTTGGTCCGGGAACTGCGCCCTTAACCAGGATGAGATTCTGCTCTGCGTCTACGCGAACGATTTCAAGATTCTGGATCGTTCTCTTAACGCCACCCATCTGACCAGGCATCTTCTTGCCCTTGAATACACGGCTAGGATCAGAACAAGCACCGTTGGAACCTGCATGTCTGTGGAACTTGGAACCATGTCCCATAGGTCCTCTGTGGAGACCATGTCTCTTGATTGCACCCTGGAAACCTTTTCCCTTTGTAGTGCCGCTTGCATCGATCTTATCTCCGGCTTCAAAAATGTCAGCCTTGATCTCCTGACCAAGTGTGTACTCCTCAGCGTCCTCAAACTTAAACTCTTTCAGATATCTTTTGCCGGATACTCCTGCTTTTGCGAAGTGTCCCTGAAGAGGCTTGTTTACGCCATGACTTCTCTTTACTTCCTTCTTGCCTGTAGAATCCTTGCTGATAACCTTATCCTTCTTATCAACATATCCTACCTGCACTGCACTGTACCCATCATTCTCGACTGTCTTTACCTGTGTTACGAAGCAAGGACCTGCCTGAAGTACAGTTACCGGAGTTAATACTCCGTTCTCGTTGAAGATCTGTGTCATACCGATCTTCGTTGCTAAAATAGCTTTCTTCATAATGTTGCACCTCCTGTTAATCTACAGCGGAATACGATTGGCTCGCACAGCCCACGCTGCCGGTTGGAATCGTATTCATCCTAGACGGTCTATAATGTGCAAGTTTGATTCAAAAAACTCAGTTTATATAAACCCTAAGGACTTTCTCATTTAATCTTACTTTTCCTTCATCTTGAGCTGTACAGCTACACCGGAAGGAATCTCCATCTTTGTTAATGCTTCGATGGTCTTCTGTGTTGGAGCGATAACATCAATCAGTCTCTTGTGAGTTCTCTGCTCAAACTGCTCTCTGGAATCTTTGTACTTGTGAACAGCACGAAGAATTGTAACTACTTCCTTCTTTGTCGGAAGAGGTACCGGACCGCTTACATTAGCGCCAGTCTTCTTTGCCGTCTCAATAATCTTCCCAGCAGCATGATCAATCTGATTGTGGTCATACGCCTTCAGTGTAATTCTCATTACGTTAGCCATAAAAAAAGCCGCCTCCTTTTCGCACTTTTGCGAGCAAACTGATCTGATTGGCATCGAATCATGCTCGTTGTAATAGCGCAACAAGTGGTGACTGTACACTTATCCGGGTGTGTCCTGTTGAATCACATCGGGTAACGCAGGACTTCCCTTCTGTTCTTATCCGCTCACACGGATTGTTAAATTGGTACAGTGACTTGTCGCCAGTTTCCTAACTTGACATTCGCTCCACGGAAAACCTGTCATTCGTTACCAGATGACAGCAACCTCGCGCTTCACAGCTATCAATGTCACAGCATTTGCTATTGTAGCAAGATTTTACAGGCTTTTCAAGGTTTTTTTTCGTTTTTTTCATCTTTTTTTATTTTTCTACGATTTGCACAAAAAAATCCGCCACCAAAACCGGTTGTTGTCAATTTGCACAACTCCCGATTCGGTGACGGCTCGCATTAGACACGTTCGAATTTTCCGGCTTCGTCATTTAATTTTTCAGCGATCTCTTTGTTCTCTTTCATCTGTGCAGAGATCGAACCAATACCCTGCACCAGATCTGCAGTATTAGTTGCAGCAGACCCCACACCGTTCGCACTCTCATCCACTGCAGCACTGATCCCCTGGATCGCGCGGGTAATATTATCTACAAGCACCTGCGCCTCGTCTGCCATGCGGTGGAACCGCGTAACGATCTCATCAACATGCACAGCATCCTCTTTATACTGTGCACCGGATGCCACAAAGTCATCATAATCCGTCGAAATGTTCTCCATTATATAGGAAGCAATTGCTCTCGCCTGTTCAGTCAGCTCTTCAACGGCACCCACAACGACCTGATTGATATTCTGGATGTTGTTGGCTGCTTTACGGCTTTCCTCCGCCAGATTACTGATCTCGTCCGCAACAACCGCAAAGCCTCTTCCGGCTTCACCGGCACGTGCTGCCTCAATTGCAGCATTGAGCGCAAGCAGATTGGTCTGGCTGGAAATGCTTAAAATCTCATTGGTCAGCTCATTAACTGTCTCAACGCTCTTGCTTCCTTCGATTGCCTCCTCCAGCTTTTTGATGATATCATTCACCACAACGCTGGTATTTTTCTTCGTTTCAACCGCTGTGCTTTCCAGCTTTTCTGCACGCACGCGCATTTCAGCCGCATACTGCTGCAGGTCA
The DNA here is from genome assembly GCF_057878315.1 of Jutongia sp. Classification (NCBI taxonomy): domain Bacteria; kingdom Bacillati; phylum Bacillota; class Clostridia; order Lachnospirales; family Lachnospiraceae; genus Jutongia; species Jutongia sp. The sequence goes on from NZ_DBLXSO010000043.1 coordinate 15,470, forward strand.
CCGGAGGCATTTGCCAGCTCGATCACATTGCCATTCACATCAGTTGCATTTTCGCTGATATTTGAAATAGTTGAAGAAATCTCCTGCATGGAAGCGGCAAGCTGCTGCATCAATGCAGAGATGTCCGCAGAGCTGTCATTCGCCGTCGCTACATGGTCGGATACCTTACCGACGATCTCATCCAGACTGGCAGCACTTGTAGTGATCTCCTTCATGATTGTCTGTAATGCCTCGAGGAATACATTAATTCCTTTTGCAATCTTGCCCATCTCATCCCGGCTGTCCACGGAGATTCGCTCCGTCAGATCACCATGACCCGACTGGACATCGTCGACAATCTTGGACAACTTCCCGTCAATTCTGCCAAGCGGGAGGCTGATGTAACGGTGGCTGATCGTCACACCAAGAACATCCACGATCATACCGAGGATCAGAAGAATTGCCACTATAAATAAGGAAGAGTTATATTTTCTCTTCTGCTTTACGATTGCCGAATCCATTCCCTTCTTATTATATTGAATCAATTCGCTGATCTGATCAGACAGGTCACTTCCGAGTGTACTCAGCGTTCCATTTGCAAGATTCTGCGCATCATCCTTCCTGCCCTTATTACTCAGGCGGATTGCCTGCTCAAAGTTTGTGAGATATTCTTCGTAGTCCTGTTCAAACTTCTGGAAATTCTCCGTCTCACTGCCCTTTCCCATCATCTCCTCGTACTCGATATTGGCAGTCTGAATGTTGCTGCGAAGGGTACTTGCTTCTGTCGAGAGATTCTCCAGCGATGCACTGTCACTTGTCAGACAATGCTCATAGATCACACGGTGAAGCGACTGGAAATCCTCTGCGATCTCGCCAAGCTTTGTAATATTCTGCGCATAGCGGTCAGAGATCGTCTGGCTCGAGCGGAGCATTCCACGCAGCTGACCAATACAGAGGATACTGCAGATCAAAAGCATCGCGCCGAGCATTGTAATCGGCACCATTACCTTCCACTTCACGGAATTCATGTCTATCTTCTTGCGCATTCCCGCTTTCGCCCGCTTGTTTGTTTTCAGTTTCTTTGGTTTCATTTTCTTTGTTTTCAGTTTCTTTGGTTTCATTTTCATATGTCTGCCCTACTTTCTTTTGTCGAAAACGGAGACAGGCACTCCCCCGTCTCCGTTTTATGGTGTATATTGTGAATTCACCTTCCCCATATTCAGCATTTTACTGCCGTTCTAAGATCTCCCTCTTGTGTTGCTGCCCCTCCGGGCTTTAAGGTCAGATCTGTGCGCTGTCGGTCTCGTCCTCCTCCAGCACAGCTTCATACCTTTCCAAAATGATATTCTGGATCATCTCCCGCGTCTGGGAATTGATCGGGTGAGCAATATCACGATATTCTCCATCTCCTGCGCGTCTGCTAGGCATCGCAATAAAAAGACCTTTCTCGCCTTCGATCACCTTGATGTCGTGAACAACAAACTCACCATCAAGAGTAATAGAAACGATTGCCTTCATTTTCCCTTCTTTTGAGATCTTGCGAATACGCACATCTGTTATCTGCATGTTTGAACCCCCTTTGATTCCAGACAAATTCTACTTAAATACGAGGTAACCTCTCCCCTTTATTCATTCGCGTCCGGCATCAAAGTGCATAACGCTCATTCTTCTCAATCACGATACGAATCTGTCCATTCTCACCAATATACTCTGTATTAGCGCGAATCGTATCTCTGCTTTCTACGATACAATTCTCAATATGTGTATTGTCTCCAATGTAAACATCATTCAAAATGATTGAGTTCTTGATCACACAGTTATTTCCAACATAAACTTCCTTGAACAGGATGGAATCCTCTACCTGTCCATTGATGATACATCCACTTGATACAAGACTGTTTCTGACATCTGATCCTGCGTTATATTTTGCAGGCGGCAGATCCTGTACCTTGGAATATACATCCGGATACTGCTTGAAGAAGTAATCACGGATCTCCGGCTTCAGGAAGTCCATATTGGTACGGAAATAAGATTCCACGCTGGAAATATTACTCCAATATGTATCCATCTTATATGCGTAGATCTTCTTGATATCCTTGTAACGGATCAGGATGTCCTTTACAAAATCGTATCTCTCCTCCTGATCGGCCTTCTCGATCAATTCGATCAGAAGACGGCGGCGGACAATATAGATTCCCGCAGAAACCTGCTGTCCCTTCGCCTGGATCGGCTTCTCCTCGAAGTTGACGATACGCCCGTCCATATCGGTTGAGATCACGCCAAAACGGCTTGGATCATCCTTCTCATTCATATCAGTTGTAACAACCGTAAAATCTGCTTTCTTTGCAATATGATACTCAAGGACTTTATTGTAGTCCATCTTGTACACACCATCACCGGATGCAATAACAACATAAGGCTCATGACTACTCTTAAGGAATCCGATGTTCTGTGCGATCGCATCAGCGGTTCCGCGATACCAGTAGCTGTTCTCCGGTGTAGTGGTAGGGGTGAATACATATAATCCCCCCTGCTTTCTACCAAAGTCCCACCATTTAGAGGAATTCAGGTGCTCATTCAGCGACTTTGCATTATATTGTGTAAACACAGCCACCTTCTGAATATGTGAGTTTGTCATATTACTTAATGTAAAATCAATGCTTCGGAAGCTGCCGGCTATTGGCATTGCAGCGATTGCTCTCTTGTTGGAAAGCTCCTTCATTCTGCTGCTATTACCACCAGCTAATACAATACCTATCGCTCTCATTCTCTGTCACCTACCTTAATCAAAGTCTCACCGCCGTCCAAAAGACCGTTCGGATAATCTGCCGGCTCTGTCACGCCGGAAATTGCTGTATTCTTTCCAATCTTGACGCCATCCGGAATCACAGAATCCTCTCCGATGGTTACCAGACCAAACGCATAAACGCTAGGTTTTACTTTATTTTCTTTCTCTTCACCGATGCCCAACTCACAGTTCTTGCCAACAGTAACGCCCTCTGCAATGATAGACTTGTCAACCGTTGTCCCGGCACCGATCGTGGTAGAACTCATAATGATGGAATCCCGTACAACCGCTCCCGCTTCGATCGTGACACCACAGCCGATCACCGAGTTATGAACCTCTCCATAAATCTCACAGCCTTCGCCGATGATTGCCTTGTCCACAATTGCATCCTTCGCAATATACTGCGGCGGAATACGGTCACTCTTCGTGTAGATCTTCCAGAACTCCTCATAAAGGTTAAAGACAGGAATCAGATCGATCAGCTCCATGTTGGATTCCCAATAAGAGCCAAGTGTTCCAACATCCTTCCAGTATCCATTGTACTCGTATGCAAAGATACGCTTGCCCTGCTCATGGCAATAAGGAATAATATGCTTACCGAAATCACACGCCGGCTGATCCTTCAGCTTCAGCAGTGCCTCACGCAGTACCGGCCATGAGAATATGTAGATACCCATGGATGCGAGATTGCTGCGCGGATGCTCCGGCTTCTCCTCAAACTCCTGGATCTTCTTGTTCTCATCCGTAATAACTACACCAAAACGGCTTGCTTCTTCCAGCGGAACAGGAATCGTCGCTAACGTAACATCAGCATTGTTGGCTTTATGGAAATCGAGCATCACCTCGTAATCCATCTTATAAATGTGATCTCCACCCAAAATAAGTACATAGTCAGGATTATACTGTTCCATATACCGTAAGTTCTGATAAATCGCATTTGCAGTTCCTGTATACCATTCACTGCTCGTACTCTTCTCGTACGGCGGCAGAATGGAAACTCCCCCGACATTTCTGTCCAAATCCCACGGAATACCGATTCCAATGTGAGTATTCAGACGCAACGGCTGATACTGTGTCAGGACACCAACTGTATCAACCCCCGAATTAATACAGTTACTCAATGGAAAGTCGATAATACGATACTTGCCACCAAATGCAACTGCAGGCTTTGCAACATCTGCTGTGAGTACTCCAAGACGAGAGCCCTGACCACCTGCCAGTAACATTGCAATCATTTCTTTCTTTATCACGATATCACCCCTTGTTGTTCAGAATAATTGTATTATAACACACCTTCCATAAAATGGGAATAAATTTGACAAATAATTTGTTAATTTTTTCTATTTTTTATACATTTCGACCAATTTTTGCCAAAATTTTGCATAATCACCTCCTTTTTCACAAAAAAAATGCACAATGGCGCCGCCGAATCCCACAAAAACATAAATCAATCACACACTGACGAAATTCCGAATAAATATGACACAAAAGAATTGTATTTTTCCTCCTATTCGTTATAATATTGTAAGAACATTACATATTACATAGAAGAAAGGCGTGGTTTTTATTATGTATCAAATCGACTTTAACCATCCGGCAAATGTATATTTCATCGGAATCGGCGGCATCAGCATGAGTGGATTTGCCCAGCTTCTGCACGATTACGGTTTTCAGGTACATGGCTCAGATGCCCACGAAAGCAAGATCACGGATCATCTGCAGTCACTTGGTATCGATATAATATATGGCCAGTCCACCGAAAATATTACAAATGACATCGATCTGGTTGTCTACACGGCAGCCATTCACCCGGACAATCCGGAATTTAAGGCAGCCAAGGCAATGGGCATCCCTATGATGGAACGTGCAGAAATGGTCGGTCAGGTCATGAAGAATTATCAGAATGCGATCGCCATCTCCGGCACGCACGGAAAGACAACGACAACCTCCATGGTATCGCATATCTTTCTGGAGGCACAGAAGGATCCGACCATCTCTGTCGGAGGCATCCTCAAAGCGATCAACGGCAATATCCGCGTTGGTCATTCGGACGATTTCATCACGGAGGCATGCGAATATACGAACAGCTTCCTAAAATTCCATCCGACCGCCGGCATCATCCTAAATATTGATGCGGATCATCTGGACTTTTTCAAGGATATCAACGATATCCGCCATTCCTTCCGCCGCTTTGCCGGGCTGCTCCCTTCAAACGGTGTGCTGATCATTAATGGCGAGATTCCTGCACTTGACGAGATTACCGACAATCTTGACTGCCCGGTGATCACCTTCGGTCTGACAAAGGAATGTGATTACTTCGCAGATAATATCAGCTTCGACGAGCACGGCTACGGTCACTTCGACCTGATCTGCAACGGCACAAAGGAGGCGCACATCGACCTGCATGTGATCGGTCGCCACAACATTGCCAATGCACTGTCCGCCATCGCGCTGGCACAGTATTACCACATTGATATGGATTCCATCCGGAAGGGACTTCTTGCTTTCGAAGGAACCGAGCGCCGTTTCGAGCTGAAGGGATCTTTCAACGGAGTGACTGTCGTGGACGATTATGCACACCATCCGACAGAGATCACAGCGACACTGACTGCTGCAGAGAAGTATCCACACAAGCATCTGTGGTGCGTATTCCAGCCACACACCTACTCAAGAACCCGTGCCCTGTTAAAGGAGTTTGCACAGGCACTGTCCCAGGCAGAGAATGTCGTGCTGGCAGACATCTACGCCGCACGCGAGGCAGATCCGGGCGATATCTCCTCCCGCACGCTGCAGGAAGAACTCAAAAAGCTCGGCAAGGACGCCTACTATTTTCCTTCTTTTGAAGAAATCGAAAAATTTTTATCAGAAAAATGTATCAACGGGGACTTGTTGATAACTATGGGTGCCGGTAACGTAGTATCTATCGGAGAAGATCTGGTAAATAAATAAGTTATCCACATTATCCACAATTTTTTGTCAAAAACTGTCGACAATTATTGTGGATAATTTTTTTGGTAAAAACCTATGAATTTATGGGGTTTTCGTCGAAGGCGCTAATTTTCATTCACATTATCCACATTTTTAAATCCACACAAATCCACTGTTTATCGGTGTTTGCAAGTTTTTTTCTTTGTGTTATTATAGGGTACAGACTGATACAGAATGCGGGATTTCTGCGGAGATTTCGCTGAGAACGGAGGATTTTCATGGATAATATTTTGTTGTGTTCCAACCATATCCCGTTGGTCACTTCGATTCACAATACATTTATCGAGAAATATATGCTCAGAGCAAACGGCAGCTATGTGAAGGTGTATCTTTACCTTTCCAAATGTATTCAGGCAGGACAGGACGATCTGTCGATCTCCTCGCTGGCAGACCAGATGGAGAATACCGAGAAGGATATCATCCGCGCGCTGAATTACTGGGAGAAGCAGGGTCTTTTACGCATCACACGCAGTGAGGACGGTTCTGAGATCCTCGGCATCGATGTTCTTAATCCGGATGAGCTTGTGACAGATACGGCTGCACCGATGACCGGCAGCGCATCACACACTGAAAGTACGATGACACCGATCATGAAATCATCCGGCAGAGCCGAAGCAGTGACCGGTACCTCTGTCAGGGGTTCCACCGGTAAGGCAGACGCGTCGAAGTCCGCAGAAGCAGAGGCTGCTTCGAACGGCACAGCAAAGCACGTTTCCTCAAAGACCGCTGCTTCTCCGAAGCAGTCAGATACTTCGGCTGCAGTGACAGCTTCCGGAACACAGACTGACAGACCGGTTCCCCCGGCAGATTCCGCAGTGCAGACCGGCAGACATACTTCCCCTGCCGCTTCAAAAGCCACCGGCAGCACGACCGCCTCCGCAGACAAGCTTCCGGCACCAACCGTAACAACCGAGCAGATGAATCGTCTTGCCGGCAACGATGATTTCTGCTGGACATGCGATATCGTTGAGAGTTACCTCAGGCATCCGATCAAGCCGAAGGAATTAGAGTTTGTTACATATTTATATGATACACTTCATTTTTCTTCCGAGCTGATACTGCATCTGTACGAATACTGTATCGGGCTCGGCAAGACTAATATCTCCTATATCCAGACGGTCGCACTCGCCTGGGATGAGAAAGGTGTCAAGACCACCGAGGATGCGCAGAATGCTTCTATGGAGTACAATGCAACCTACACCGCCATTTCCAAATCTATGGCACTTGGGCGCACGCTCGCCGCTATCGAGAGGGAATTTGTTGACCGCTGGCAGAACCAGTGGCAAATGGATCTGAGCGTTATCCTTGAGGCATGCAACCGCACAATGTTAAAGCTTCAGCACGGCGATTTCAAGTATGCTGACGGAATCCTTGAGCGCTGGTATCGCACCGGCGTCCACACACTTCAGGATGTTCACAAGGCAGACGAGGACTTTGCCAGAGAGAAAGCCGCAAAGAGACAGGCAACAGCCGCACAGCACGGCAACAAGTCGGGCATGGTACAGCATGGGCTGTCCCGGAAGGAGGCCGACGCGCTCGAAAAGCAGCTTCTTCATGTCTAGTATGACGTAAGGGATCATCGCCTCAGATGTCAGATCATAATGCAGGAGTCATCAGCTTCGGCATCACAGCATCTAATAAGAAAGGAAAGCATAGCATGGGTATCTCAGCAAGCCAGTATGGCAATATCATGGAAAAATATGACCGTACACGCATGAAGAATCAGCGGATCCTTGATGAGCGCACAGCATCCATTCACAAAGAAATCCCGGAGATTGAAAAGCTGCAGGGAGAGATCATCCATCTTTCCTTCCAGCAGGCGCGCAGCGAGCTTCTTCAGCCGGACAGTGCCTCTTCCACTGCGGCGCAGTATATGCTCCATATGAAAGAGCTTGCCGAGAAGAAGCAGGATCTTCTGGAGAAGCACGGATATCCCCGTGACTATCTCTCTCCGATCTACAGCTGTCCGGACTGTCACGATACCGGCTACATCGGCTCCAAGCCCTGCCATTGTCTGACAAAGGCACAGGCCGATTTTCTCTATGCCAATGCGAATCTGAGCGATATTTTACTGGAGGAGAATTTTGATACATTCCGCAGCGATTACTACGATGACACAACCGTTGATGATAATCTTTCTCTAACTCCAAAGGAAAATATCACGAAGCTTAGGGATATCTGTCTTGATTTTATCAGGCATTTTGACGATGCATACGATAATCTCATATTTTACGGTCCCACCGGTGTCGGCAAAACCTTCCTGACTCACTGTATTGCCAAGGAGCTTCTGGACTCCGGTCACACGGTCGTTTACTTGACTTCTTTACAGCTATTTGATATTTTAGAGAAAGGCAGGTTTGGCAAAGGAGAAGAAAGCGAACAGATTCAGGTCAAAATGGACTACCTGATCCACAGCGATCTTCTCATTATTGATGATCTCGGAACGGAGCTTACCAACAGCTTTACAACCTCCGAGCTTTATCACTTCATTGAAGAGAGACACCTGCAGCAAAGATCCACGATCCTGTCTACGAATCTGGCATTTCAGGAATTGCACGACCGGTACGGCGAGCGTATCTTCTCCCGTTTTACCGGCTACTATAACTTCTGTAAGATTATCGGGAATGACATCCGACCTCTAAAAAGGTTCCGGAATCACACCCCGAAAACTATATAATTCACATGCAAGAATGGAGGATTTCATAACATGAAACGACATGACAAATTGGCAGAAACAATACCTGTTGGCAATCTGGGAATCTTAGCTCTGGAAAGCAGCAAAGAAATGGGACAGCGTGTCAATGACTACATCGTAGAATGGCGTCAGGAACGTTCCCGCATGGAAGCACCCGCTTCTTCCATCGCCGGCTACAGCAAGGATTCTTATCTGATCGACTGTGTTTGTCCACGTTTCGGTTCCGGCGAAGCCAAGGGACTGATCCGCGAGTCTGTTCGAGGCGATGACCTCTTTTTACTGGTTGATGTCTGCAACTACAGCCTGACCTACAAGGTATGCGGTCAGGTAAACCACATGTCTCCAGACGATCATTATCAGGATCTGAAGCGTCTGATCGCCGCTGTCGGAGGCAAGGCAAGACGTATCACTGTTATGATGCCATTTTTGTATGAAAGCCGTCAGCACCGCCGTTCCAGCCGAGAGTCTCTTGACTGCGCTCTGGCACTGCAGGAGCTGACACAGATGGGCGTTGAGAGTATTATCACCTTCGATGCACACGACCCTCGCGTGCAGAATGCGATTCCTCTCAAGAGCTTCGAGACGGTTCAGCCAACCTATCAGTTCATCAAGGCGCTTCTCAAGAATGTGCCTGACATCAGGATCGATGCACAGAATCTGATGGTAATCAGCCCGGATGAGGGTGCTCTCGGCAGAGCCGTTTACTATGCAAACGTTCTCGGCATCGATGTCGGAATGTTCTACAAGCGCCGCGACTACAGCAAGATTGTCGACGGTCGTAACCCGATCATCGCTCATGAGTTCCTCGGTGCTGACCTTGAGGGCAAGGATGTCATCATCATTGATGATATGATCTCCTCCGGCGAGAGTATGATCGACGTAGCAACAGAGCTGAAACGCCGTAAAGCGAACCGTATCTTCGTAGCAGCCACCTTCGGTCTGTTCACAAATGGTATGGACAAGTTTGACGAAGCAGTAGAGCAGGGTCTGATCTACCGTGTTATGACCACCAATCTGGTATACCAGCCACAGGAGCTTCTGTCCAGAGACTATTACATCTCCGTTGACATGAGCAAGTATGTCGCTCTTCTGATCGATACCTTAAATCACGATCAGTCCATCAGCGACCTGCTGAATCCTACCGAGCGTATTCAGAACATTCTGGTAAAGTACGGTCAGAGATAGGAAACTTAACATACACGCCTGACAGATGCATCGCATCCAACTTTTGGAATGACGAAGGCATGAAGTCCGAAGCAAAGCATCCTAATTCCGAAATAACGAAAGTGTGAGGCATCCGGCTTTTAGAATAATGAACGTATGACTTCAAAGGAGTTTTGAGATAATTCAGAACTCCTTTTTATATTGAAAAGTCGCAAGGCAGAGATCAAAAGTCAAACGCTGTTTTTGCCCTTTCTATGGCTTTAATGCTCTTTTCCCGTGTTTTTGACTATTTTTTCGTGCCAGTTTGGAAAGTTCACACTTTTTTTATAAATTGAACAATATTACAACACAACTCCTTCTTATAATGAATTTATCAACAATAAATAAGCCGACTGACTAATGTTTGTTATAGATTCTTTTTCATTTTTTTCATTTTCGGTCATGAGGCAGCTCCCTCTGTTTCATGACCACTCCTTTGAGTGTTACTGTGAAAAGCCCGGTGCATTATGCATCGGGCTTTTCATGTATTCGGGAAACAGATGACTGTCAAAATAAATCACGAAAAATTCCGGCGGAATAAATCGGAGTATGCCTTGATATTTCTTATGGGAATACATCAATTTGAGGTATGGGAAGTCTTAGTAATTTACTCAAACTTCGCACATAAAATATATCACTGCGCCCATACTATTTCTTATGTCCGAGGAAAATTAATATAGATTTTTGCCTCAGGATATCTGACGAAACCGTGAGCTGGTGGTATTAAAATTGACGCAGATCAGTAGGATTTCTGAAAAGTCTTTGCTTTGCAAGGCTTTGATAAATACGCATCCGTACGACTGAGC
>NZ_DBLXSO010000044.1:0-25049 GCF_057878315.1 Jutongia sp.
TCGGAAGAGAACCAAGAAAGCTTGGTATGATCAACTGGAGTGAAATGAATGCAAGATCCAGAAAACTGCTGCAGTCGTTAGACATTGAGGTCACACCGACAACGCTCCTGGATGAGTGTTCTATCGCAATTCAACAGATGATCGCCATTGCAAGGGCAATTGATATGGAATGTAAGGTTTTGATTCTGGATGAAGCGACCTCTTCCCTGGATGAGGATGAGGTTGAGAAACTGTTTGTCCTGATGAAAAAGCTTAAGGCAAAAGGTGTTGGAATCATATTTGTAACACATTTCCTGGAACAGGTATATGAGGTCTGCGATAAGATCACGGTTCTTCGAAACGGAGAGCTTGTCGGTGAGTATGACGTGGAAAATCTTCCGAGAGTCCAGCTGGTTGCCAAAATGATGGGCAAGGATTTTGATGACCTGGCAGATATTAAGAGTGAGAGGATCGGCTCGGTCAAAGAAGGAGAACCCGTTATCGAAGCAAAGGGAATTTCTCATCATGGAACGATCAAACCGTTTGACATGATCTTTAACAAAGGAGAGGTAGTTGGTCTTACCGGTCTGCTTGGCTCCGGACGTTCCGAGATGGTACGTTCCATTTATGGTGCAGACAAGGCGGACTCCGGTGAAATCCGTGTATTTGGCAAAAAGGTAAAGATCAATACACCGTTAGATGCCATGAAAGCAGGAATGGCATATCTTCCGGAGGATCGCAAAAAGGATGGAATCCTGGCAGATCTTTCCGTAAGGGAGAATATTATTATTGCGCTTCAGGCAAAACGCGGCATGTTCCATCCGATGAAACGAAAGGAAATGGAGGATGCGGCAACAAACTTTATCAATTTACTGCAGATTAAAACGGCAAGTATGGAAACACCGATCAAGAGTCTGTCAGGAGGAAACCAGCAGAAGGTTATTCTGGGTAGATGGCTTTTGACCAATCCGAGATTCCTGATCCTGGATGAGCCGACCCGTGGTATTGATATTGGAACGAAGACGGAGATACAGAAGCTGGTGCTTCGGCTGGCTGACGAGGGCAAGTCAATAGCATTTATTTCTTCCGAGGTGGAAGAGATGCTTCGTACCTGCAGCAGAATGGCAGTTCTTCGTGACGGCAAAAAGGTTGGCGAGATAGAGGGCGATGATCTGACACAGGAGAAGATCATGGAGACCATAGCAGGAGGTGAAAAGTCCAATGAGTAACGAAAAGAAAAAATTTAATTGGAAAGCGATTACACAGCATCATTTGTTTTTACCAATTGTCTGTCTGCTTGTTGTACTTTTAGTAAATGTGATCAAGACGCCGGATTTCTTTGTAATATCCATGAAGGGCGGTGTCCTGTACGGGTATCTGGTTGATGTTGTCAATCGTGCCTCAGAGCTTGTGATCGTAGCAATCGGAATGACTCTGGTTACGGCGGCATCCGGAGGACAGGATATCAGTGTTGGAGCAGTCATGGCGGTGGCGGCTTCGGTATGCTGCCAGATATTATCCGGAGGACAGGTGTCGACAGATACGCTGATGAACTCCATGGCATTAGCTATTATTGCAGCAATCATTGTTGCAGGTCTCTGCGGTGCATTTAATGGATTTCTTGTGGCGAATCTGGGAATCCAGCCAATGGTTGCAACGTTAATTCTGTATACGGCAGGAAGAGGAATCGCGCAGCTTGTTACAAAGGGACAGATCACATATGTCCGTGTCGATTCCTTTAAGGTAATGGGCGGTTACATTGGAAAATGTCCGATACCGACACCGATCTTTTTCGCCATTGCAGCAATCATACTGATCAATATTATATTGAAAAAGACAGCGCTTGGTCTTTACATTGAGAGTGTTGGAATCAACGGTTCCGCATCACGGCTGGTTGGTCTGAACTCCACGATGATCAAATTCCTGACTTATGTCATCTGTGGTGTACTTGCAGGTGTGGCAGGAATTGTTGCTTCCAGCCGGATCTATTCCGCTGACGCCAATAATATCGGATTGAATCTGGAGATGGACGCGATCCTTGCAGTTGCACTTGGAGGCAATGTTTTAAGTGGTGGTAAATTCAGCATCATGGGATCTGTCATCGGAGCTTATACGATCCAGGCACTGACAACCACGCTTTACGCAATGGCAGTTTCTGCGGATCAGCTTCCGGTTTACAAGGCAATCGTTGTCATCATCATTGTTGTGATCCAGAGCCCGGTATTTCGCAGAAACATGGAAGCATGGAAGCAAAAAAGAGCTTTAAGGAATAAAGCGATGGAAGGTGGTCATTGATATGGAAAAGAAAAAATCAAAAAAGAAAATTAATAGCAGCACATTCCTGTTGATGATTACAATCGCATTATTTGCAGTAATGTATATTGCGGGAATGATAATATTCAACGACAAAGGCTTTGCAAAACCGCAGATGTTCATGAATCTCTTTATTTCCAATGCTGGTCTGATCGTGATCGGATGTGGTATGACACTTGTAATGATCACAGGCGGAATTGATATTTCTGTCGGCTCGGTCACTGCACTGGTGTGCATGTCTGCGGCTTATGCCATGGAAAATAAAGGAATGAGCGCCGTGGCAGCAGTTGTAATCTCTCTTCTGATCGGTACACTTTTCGGAATCGTTCAGGGTTATCTGGTGACATATCTGGAGATCCAGCCGTTTATCGTAACACTTGCCGGAATGTTCTTCGGGCGCGGGCTGACGGCAGTGATCAGTACAGACATGATCGCTATCCAGAATAAAACATTTTTGAAATGGGCAAACTACCGGATCAATCTTCCGTTTGGAACATATAACCGAAGGGGAATCTTTATTCCGGCATACATATATCCAACGGTGATCATAGCGCTGGCGGTAGTGATCCTGATCACGATCATGCTGAAGTTCACAAAGTTTGGCAGAAGTCTTTATGCCATCGGCGGCAATCAGCAAAGTGCTGTTATGATGGGCTTAAATGTAAAACGAACCAAGATGAAAGCATATGTGCTGGACGGCTTCTTAGCCGGTCTGGGCGGCTTCCTGTTTTGTTTAAACAGTTGTGCAGGCTTTGTAGAGCAGGCAAAGGGACTTGAGATGGATGCGATCGCTTCTGCTGTCATCGGTGGTACACTGTTAAGCGGTGGTGTTGGAACGGTAATCGGAACCCTGTTTGGTGTACTGATCAACGGTACTATTTCCAGTCTGATCACGACACAGGGAACACTGTCTAGCTGGTGGGTAAGAATTACATTATCTGCTCTGCTTTGCTTCTTCATTGTATTGCAGGCTGTGATCGCCGCAGTAAAAAGAAAGAAAAAGAAGAAATAAAACAAGAAACAACTAGAATGATAATATGCCAGAGAAACTGTCCTGCAAGCGGTGGATTGCTTGTGGGGCAGTTTTTGAATTAAATTAAAAAATCCTGAAGACTTTCTCTCCCGCCACTCGTTATATATAATGAGAGGGGGACAAAGGAGGTGATGAGACTTGACGGACAATTCCATACAGACAAAGCGGCTGGAGATCGCGCTGGAGCAATATGAGCGGCTGATCTTTTCCATCTGCTATCGTATGGTAGGGGATTATTTTGACGCACAAGATGTGACGCAGGAAACATTTCTTACATATTACAAAGTGCTGGAACGCTTCAATGGACAGAACGAGAAAGCATTTTTAACAAAGATCGCTACCAACAAATGTCTGGATTTCCTGAAGCAGAAGCGGCGAAAGGAAATGCCTTCCGAGGATGAGGTGCTGGAAAGCCGGGCCGGGACAGTTTCATCGCCGGAGGAACGATTTCTGGATGAAGAGATCAAAGGGGAACTACAACAGGCGTGCCGCGATCTGAAGCCGCCGTATGGACAGGTAGCGTATGAATTTTACTGCTGTGACCATACAGCGAGGGAGATTGCAGACATGCGGGGCGTGAAGCTGAAAACCGTGCAGACGCAGATCGGCAGGGCGAAGAAAATGCTTCAGAAGAAATTGAAACACCGGATAGCAGAACCATGAAAGGAGGCGCATTATGGCACATATTACGGAAGAACAGATCCGAAAATATTATCGGCATGAATTAGAGCAGGCGGATGAAATTGCATTGTTACATCATGTGGCACAGTGCGAATACTGTGCAGGAAAGCTGGCAGCAGGACTCCCGGAAAGTCAGGTGTTATCCGTGCCGCGGGGGCTTCGGACAGAGATTCTGGAACAGGCAGACAGGATTCCAGGAAGGCGTCAGCGGCAGCGGGAATATTACCGTTATTGCACCAGAGTGGCACTTGGCATGTGCATGGCACTGGGACTTATGGTGTCTGTGAATTTCATGGACAACAGTGCATGGCAGCAGATGGCATCCTGGAAAAATGCTGTGACAGAGCTTTCGACACAACGAGAGCGGACGGCTTCCTCGGATGAGGCGGCAAGAAAGCAGCAATATGAAAAGGAGCAGTCCAAGAGGCTGCAGGAACAGAAGGAGAAGCAGCGAAAATATTTAGAGCAGCGAAAACAGGAAAGAACCGAACCGGACAGCCGCCGGGGTGCGGAAAAATGGTTTGATCAATTTAAATAAGGAGGCTTATTGTAATGAGAAAGAAAAAAAATCCGTTTTTAACGTTTTGTTTTGCATGTATCCCCGGAGCCGGACAGATGTTTCTGGGATTCTTTAAGCAGGGTGTCAGCCTGATGTCAACATTTATTGTTGTGGCGCTGCTGTCCAGCATGTTCTATGATATCCCAATCTATCTGTTTGATTTTGTGATCTGGTTTTACGCATTTTTTGATGCGATCAACAAAAATGCGATGACGGAAGAGGAATTTGCGGCACAGGAAGATAAGTTCATGTTTGTGGATGGTCTGGATGCTTTGCCGAAGCTGAATGCCGGCAAGAGAAGAAAAGGTCTTGCGGCAGTGCTGATCTGCCTTGGCGCATATCTTCTGTGCAACGATGCACTTTCTGTTATGACGCGGTTTAATATCTGGATCCCGTATGCGGTTAATGAAATGATCAGCAGAGACCTTCCGCAGCTTATCGTGGCATGTCTTGTGATCTGGTTCGGAATCCGTCTGATCCGTGGCAAAAAGGAAGATCTGACAGAGGATGAGAGGAAATATCTGGAAGGGAGAGATGAGAAATGAGACAGCGAAGGATAGGAACGGTAACACTGGGACTTACGCTTGTGGCATTTGGTGTCCTGTTTTTGGTACACATCTTTGGCGGTGTATTGGATTATATACTAATATTCCATTTTTGGCCGGCGATTCTGGTTGTGCTGGGCGTTGAAATATTATTTTACACACTCATATCTCCGAACGGAAATGAAAAATATGATTTTGGCGCACTTGTGATCCTGTTTCTGCTGACGGGCTTTACGATGTGCATGGCGGGAGCGGACTGGCTTCTGACTAACGTACCGGAGAACGTCTGGATTCACTGGTGAAATAAAACTTCCTGTAAAAGAATATTTTGCAGGAAGTTTTGCTTTTTTTGCAACCTTTTCGAAAAAAGCGTGTCTATATAAGTAGATGATGCAAGCGAGCAATCCGTAGCATCAGTTGATGCAAAAGACATCTTGTCCCGACATCAAACAGATTAATCAGAAAGGAATGATTATTATGCGGAAAAGACACGTTTTAGGAAAGGCGGTGGCACTCGGAATGGTGCTTGCGGTGACAATGACGGGCTGTGGTGCGGCTTCGGATGTGGCAAGTGGGTGGTACAAGGAGGGTTGTTTCCAGACGGAAAGGACAGCGGAGCCGACGACTGGGAACGCTTCGGCACAGCAGGGCGGCGTATCAGGCGGAAATACTTCTTCAGCACAGGGCGGTGTATCGGGGGAAGCGGCGTTACTGAGTGACACGGAGGCGCAGAAATTGTATGTGGAGTATTGCCGGAAATCCCTGCGGCAGTTTCTGAAGCAGAGCTGGGGAGATAACCCGCAGCAGGCGGCGGTGTTATATTCACCGGCAAATCTGTATCTTGTGCTTGGGATGCTGACGGAGATGAGCGACGGGCGGACAAGGGAGCAGATCCGCAATGCGATAGGCGGGATTGCGGTGAATGGGGATTTTTCGTCAGACATGAGTAAGGAGGAGGTGGACGCCGCACTCCGCAAGCAGGAGCAGGCGGTGATCCGGAAAGCTGCGCAGATGCTGTATGCATCGGTCTCTTCTAAGAAATGCCGGCTGGCGGATTCGGTCTGGCTGAGCGATCGCTACGATTTCCGGGCTCCGGTTTTAAAGGCATTGGAGAATAACTACCGGGCTGCATGTAATACCGGAACGATGGGCGATTCTTCGTTTGACCGTCAGATCAAGGGTTGGGTTGACGAGCAGACCGGAGGAAAATTAAACGAACAGACCGCAAAGAGTATTCAGACAGAACAGAATATGGTGCTGATGCTTCTTTCGACGCTGAATTTTAAGGATCAGTGGGATGAGCCGATTTTTAATAAGAAGTATACGCACACGGGGACATTTTACGGACAGAGCACTTATACCTGCGGCAATACAACGGAGGAAGAAAAGATTGATCCGGAGAAATGTGAATTTATGAGCGCAAATTTCACCGGAATGTTTATGGAGACGAAGAAATTCCAGGCGGTTTCACTGCCGCTGCGCAGTGCGAGGATGAATGTGATCCTTCCTAAGAAGGGGATTTCTGCAGAGGAGTTTTATAAGGAAGGAACGATCAGCAGGATAATCTCACTGTGTGATCCGCAGTCTTCTGACTGGACGCAGGCGATGGTTGATCTGACAATGCCGAAGCTTGATTTTAAGTCCGAACTGAATTTGATCCCGATGCTTGAGGAGATGGGTGTTCATAATGTATTTTCGGAGGAAAAGGCAGACTTTTCTCCGCTGTTTCAGGATGGAGGGAAGAAGGATGTTTTTGTCTCGGATGCACAGCAGTTTGGTGCAATGCGGGTTGACGAGAAAGGATGTAGTGTGGCATCCTATACGCAGGTGGTGATGAACAAGTCGTTGGCGTGGGCGGATATAAAAATGGTGATGAAATGCAATCGCCCATTTCTGATCGTAGTCAGCAATGAAAAGGGACTGCCGCTTTTTGTGGGGGCGGTCAACCGGATAGAATAAGCAAGGACAGGAGAAGCGTATGGAGGATCAGGAGATCGTACAATTGATCTGGGACAGACAGGAGCATGGTCTCAGAGAACTTTCAACTAAATATAACGGTTATTGTTACAGCGTATCGTACCGGATCGTTCACGATGCGGAGGATGCCAGAGAGTGCGTCAATGATACCTGGTTAAAGACCTGGAATGCGATCCCGCCGGAGCGGCCGAGGGCATTGCGGGGCTTTCTGGCGAAGATCGTCCGTAATCTTTCTCTGAACAGATACCGTAACATGCACGCAGACCGAAGAGGAGGGGGTATTGTGAAGCTGGCACTGGAGGAGCTGCAGGAATGTGTTTCTGATGGCAGAAGAGTCGAGGAGCGTATCGAGCTTCAGGAACTGACCGGGGCGATTGAAGCATTTCTGCGGCAGCAGACACAGAGAAATCGGTCAATCTTTCTACAGAGATATTTCTATTTGATGCAGATAC
The DNA here is from genome assembly GCF_057878315.1 of Jutongia sp. Classification (NCBI taxonomy): domain Bacteria; kingdom Bacillati; phylum Bacillota; class Clostridia; order Lachnospirales; family Lachnospiraceae; genus Jutongia; species Jutongia sp. The sequence continues at coordinate 7,540 of NZ_DBLXSO010000044.1, forward strand.
GGGAAATTGCGGAGAGGCACGACATGCGGGAGGGAACTGTGAAGTCGGTGCTTGGCCGTATGCGCAAAGAGCTTCGGACATGGCTTAGAAAGGAGGCGGTGTATCTGTGAGCAAACGGGGGATAACGGAGGCGGAAAAGCTGCTGGATGCGATCGGACAGCTTCCGGAGGATATGCTTGAGCAGGCACTTGAGACAGAGGAAAACGAGACGGAGACAAGGGCTTACCGCAGACAGAGAAGGCACAGACGGGAGATTATCGGCGGGCTTGCCGCTGCGGCAGTATTATGTGTGGTCGTTTTGGGGAAACACGACCGGGATTTTGTGCGGCAGCAGCAAAGTGTTGAAAAATCAGGTATATTACAGAGCGATTCCGGGAGTGCAGCGGATCAGCCGAAGAATACGAAGGACGCGGCAATCGAGGTATGGGCTTTGAATGAATATGCCGGTGTAAAAAGCAGTGAAAGCGGTAAAAGCAAGAGCAGTGCCGGAGAAACGCAGAAGCAGCTGTTCAGTGATAGTGCAGACATGCTTTTGGAAAACGGAGAGGACAAAGACGGCGATGCTGCCGGGGATACAGATACTGCTTTAAAGGGGGATAAAATAGAAGCAAAGAAAAGAACCGGACTTTGTGTGACCGGAACCGGATCCGGCAAGAAAAAGAAAGTACAATTTGCGCTGCAGTTTGGCGGACAGGATACGCAGGGGGAATACAGGCTGACTGCATCCGGAGCGACGTTACACATGGTGGAGGAAGGACAGACGAAAGCGAAAGCTGCGAAGTTTGTCCGGAAAGAAAACAAAACAACGGTCGTAATCTGTCCGTCCGGAACACAGCTTCGTTGTGTGATGAAAGCATCAGCAAAGGCGGAGATCAAGATTCTGTGTACGGACGCCGAAGGGAATAAGGTTTCTGATGGAAGACTGACGATCAGATGTACCGGTGGAAAATATGAGGCAGTGTTACAATAAAAAGGGGCAAAAGGGGATGTGATTTTATTAAAAGGAAGAGTTTCGCCGGCGGATATGAATATGGCGGTAGAGGAAGCAAGAAAGTTTACACTGGATATATGTGAACAGTTTTGGTAAGGTGAAAGATTTAATTATTTAAAGTTTTTGACTTTAAACCCTAAAAGTACTTGCGTTTAAGGGTTAATAGGGGCTATACTATTATGGTATCTGTCCGGGAATCAGGCTGTTGTAGATGACGTGAGCAGCATGTATCCCGGATGTTGTGAGTATGGAAGAGGGTTTAAAGTATGATAGTTACTCTGATTGAGAAAGTATATAGTTTTCTGTGGGGAGATCTGGTGCAGATTCCACTGCCGGGCGGCAGCACTCTGGGGATTTCGCTTCTGATTATATTACTGATTCCTACAGGAATTTATTTTACGGTTCGGACGCGTTTTCTGCCGATTCGCCTGTTCCCGGATATGGTGCAGGCACTGGTTGAGAAGAAACAAGAAAAAAACAGTCTGTCTTCATTTCAGACACTGATCGTTTCGACGGCAACCCGTGTCGGTATGGGAAATCTGGTCGGTGTTGTTGCGGCAATTTCGGCAGGCGGCGCCGGTGCGGTTTTCTGGATGTGGGTGACGGCAATTATCGGTTCATCAACAGCTTTTATTGAAGCGACACTGGCACAGCTTTATAAAGAAAAAGATCCGCTGTACGGAGGTTACCGCGGCGGTCCGGCGTATTATATTCATGCATATGTAGAAGAAAAACAGAAGAAAAAGAGAAACAAAGTGGTGATTTCTGTGTTGTTTGCAATCTCCGGTCTGATCTGCTGGTGCGGTATCAGTCAAGTGATCAGCAATTCTGTTGTTTCTTCATTTAAAAATGCATTTTCCATTCCGCCGATCTATATGACGGTAGTACTTGTTGCTGTGGCTGCTGTGATAGTGCTTCGTAAAGATGCGACAGTTAAGATCCTGGATATGGTAGTGCCGGTCATGGCGGTATGCTATTTTGCAATCACGATTCTGATCATTGTGATGAATCTTGGAAGTTTGCCGGGTGTTTTTGCAAGAATTTTTGAGGAAGCATTTGGATTCCGACAGGCAGCAGCCGGCGGTTTTGGCGCAGTCCTAATGAATGGAATCAAACGTGGACTGTTTTCGAATGAAGCAGGTTCCGGATCTGCTCCGTGTGCGGCAGCAGCGGCAGAATGTGACCAGCCGGTCAAAGCCGGATTGGTACAGGCGCTCGGGGTATTTGTGGATACGATCGTGATCTGCAGCTGTACAGCATTTATCATGCTGCTTGCGCCGGAAGAAAAAGTTACAGGACTTTCCGGAATGGATCTTCTGCAGACAGCAATGGAACATCATCTTGGCCGTTTTGGTGTGATCTTTATTGCGGCGACGCTGTTTTTATTCAGTTTTTCGACGTTTCTGGGCATCCTTTTTTATGCGAGATGCAATGTTGCATATCTTTTCGGAGATAACTGGGCTTCACAGACTGCATACAAAGTACTGGCGCTTGTGATGATGTTCATCGGCGGCCTTGCAGCATATACATTTGTGTGGGATCTTGGTGATGTTGGAATCGGACTGATGACGATCTTTAATATCATCATTCTTTACCCACAGGGTGAGAAGGCTCTGAAAGAACTGAAAGAATACGAAAAAGAAAAAAGAAAATGAAAAACACAAAGAGAAAGCATTTGAAACTATGTCTGTTGTTATTGTTTATGGTTCTGGGATGTTTTGCGATAACCAATGTCAGGACGACAACGGTGCAGGCATCATCGCGGACGTTCAAATCAAATGGCAGAACCTATATGGAAAAGCATAATGACAATACACTTAATACGGTATTGTATCAAAAGTTTCCGGACGTTACAAACAGGTTGCGAAATCGTCAAGATATCTCATCTACAGATTTTCTTATGGAAAGAAATTGTATTTTTCAAGTGCTGACGATGAAGAACTGTATGACCGTGAACCGTTTACGGTAGAAGTTGGAAATACAGAAGACATTGATAAAATCGCAGATATTCTCCGTGAGCTTGGAGACCATTATCTGGAAGAAGATGTAGCATCTATTCCGTTATCACTCACTGCTTATATGAAAGTCACATCTTTTAATCCAGTTGTATATGAAGTTTGCTACATGGATAAAGAAAGACAACAGAGGACAGTAGAAGAGGAGAAACTTCGAAAAGAAGCAGTACAGGAACTTCTGATATACCAGGGGTAATTTTCGAACATTTTTTGGGGATGTGAAAAAACTCAATCGAGTTTTTTCACATCCCCTTTTGCATTAGATGATATAGAACCACGTCTCCTCCGGGTCGACCGGTTCATTGACAGTCTTGTGTCCCTGATGATACTTTAATTCCTGATTCTTGATATTGACCTTGGTTCCAGCCGGGATCGATGTCGTAATGAAAACGTTACTGCCGATCACGCAGTTCTCACCGATAATACTGTCGCCGCCCAGAATAGATGCACCGGCGTAGATCGTTACATTGTCGCCGATCGTAGGGTGACGCTTCTTACCCTGCAGCTTCTGACCGCCGCGGGTGGAAAGAGCACCGAGGGTAACACCCTGATAAATCTTGACATTCTTGCCGATGGTAGTCGTCTCGCCGATAACGATGCCGGTTCCGTGATCGATGAAGAAATATTCGCCGATGGTTGCGCCCGGATGGATATCAATACCGGTCGTGCTGTGAGCATACTCTGTCATGATACGCGGGATCAGAGGCACCTTAAGCCGGAACAGCTCGTGCGCGAGACGATTGATCGTGATCGCCTGCAGACCCGGATAAGAAAGAATAACCTCCTCCTTGGAGTAAGCAGCAGGATCGCCGTCAAAGGCTGCCTGCAGATCGGTTTCCAGAAGAGCGCGGACCTTTGGAAGTGTGTGGAAGAAAGCAACCGTCAGACGCTGTGCCTCCACATGGAGTTCGCAGTCGTCGGCGTTTTCGTAATCCGGAGAATATTTGAGTGCCAGCTCGATCTGCTTATTCAGACGAAACAGTGTATCCTCGATCAGTACACGGGTACTGTTCTCCATAATGTAGATCTTGTGGGAGGTGTCCCGGAAATAGCCCGGATACATGATCTTCATCAGATTGTCGATGATCTTGATGATCACAAAGCGGTCCGGCTGGGTGAACAGTTTCATTTTGTCGATGGAACGGTCATGCGTGTAATCGTTCAGAATGGTGTCGACAATATCATTTACATTATGTTCTATAATTTTATCCATGTTATTCAATCCTCGTTTCTGATTTATTATGATGCAGGGGGTAGAAGGGATTTTGACCCTTGCATCATACTTATATATGTTTATGCACTATGGTGTGATCGTATCCAGATCCTTCATCCACATTGCCACAGAAGCATCACTTGGCATGCGCCAGTCACCGCGTGGGGAGAGGGCAACACTTCCGACCTTCGGACCATCCGGCAGACAGGAACGCTTAAACTGCTGGGAGAAGAATCTCCGGTAAAAGGTGCGCAGCCATTTGTAGATCGTGGCTCTGTCGTAGGCATCCCGGAAGGTGTAGCAGGCGAGACGGTAGATCTTCGAAGGTGTGTAGCCGAATCGCATCATATAGTACAGATAAAAGTCGTGCAGCTCGTAAGGTCCGACCAGATCCTCGGTCTTCTGGGAAATCTTGCCATCCTTCGGTGGCAGCAGCTCCGGGCTGACCGGTGTATCCAGAATATCCAACAGAACATCGCGAAGCTTGGAATCCTCGGTGGTCTCTGCATAATAAAGCACAAGATAACGCACTAACATTTTAGGTATTGAACAATTGACACCGTACATCGACATGTGGTCACCGTTGTAAGTTGCCCAGCCGAGTGCCAGCTCAGACATATCGCCGGTGCCGATCACCATGCCGCCGGACTGGTTGGCAACATTCATCAGGATCAGCGTGCGCTGGCGTGCCTGTGAGTTCTCGTAGGTAACATCGTGAACCTCCGGATCGTGTCCGATATCACGGAAATGAAGATTGACCGCTTCGTGGATCGGGATTTCCGTCAGGGTTGCACCGAGCTTTCGGGTCAACGTACAGGCATTGTTCATCGTGCGGTCGGTGGTGCCGAAGCAAGGCATTGTGATCGCCCGGATACCGGAGCGGTCCAGACCGAGCAGATCAAATGCACGCACCGTGACAAGGAGTGCCAGTGTCGAGTCGAGTCCGCCGGAAATGCCGATCACAGCACTCTTACAATGTGTATGGGCGAGACGCTTTTTCAGTCCCATTGCCTGAATATTGAAGATCTCGTTGCAGCGGCGGTCGCGGTCTTCCTTGACACTTGGCACGAACGGTGTCCGCGAATAGAAGCGGGTCAGCGTTGTCTCCTCCGGCTGTCCGAACGAGAAGCTGCAAACCTCATAGCCTGCCTGTGCCGGCGGGGTGATCGTAAAGGTTCCCATGCGGCGCCGTTCACTTACCAGACGTCCAAGATCCAGTTCGGAGATGGTCATTTCATTATGGAAACGCTCCGATTGTGCGAGAATGCTGCCGTTCTCGGCGATCAGGTTGTGACCGGCGAAGACGAGATCCGTGGAGGATTCGCCCTCTCCGGCATCCGCGTAAATATATCCGCAGATAAGCCGCGCGGACTGATTGCTGACAAGCTGCCGGCGGTAGGCTTCCTTGCCTGTCGTCTCATCGCTGGCGGAAAGATTGGCGATCACGGTTGCCGATGCCATGGCATGATAGCAGGACGGCGGAACCGGCATCCAGAGATCTTCGCAGATATCAATGCCGAGAACAAAATCCGGAAGATCTTCTGCCGCAAATAACAGCTTTGCGCCGAATGGGATCTGATGTCCGTGTGCGCCGAGTACCGGGATGTTGATGTGCTCGTTGTCCGCCGGTGCCGGTGCGAAGTGGCGTGCCTCGTAAAATTCCGAATAATTTGGGATGTGCTGCTTTGGCACGAGTCCGAGCAGTCTGCCGCGGAAAAGCACAGCGGCAACATTGTAGAGACGTGCGTGCAGGAGAAACGGAAGTCCGGCCACGATGACCATATCCATTGCTGCGGAGGCACTGCGGATCTGCTCCAGCCCTGCAAGACAGCCGTCAAGAAGGATGTCTTGCAGGAACAGATCATTACAGGTATAGCCCGAGATACAAAGCTCCGGGAATACCAGAAGTTTCACATGTTCCTTTTGCGCCTGCTGCATACACGACAGGATATGCTCCGTGTTGAAGGCGGTATTGCCCACTTCGATATCTGGGGTAGCTGCGGCAACCTTGATAAATCCATCTTTCATGACGATGTCATCCTTTCTGATTTGTTTTATTCTTTCATTATACCCGAAAGCGGGGAAAAAGCAACATAACCAGCTCTTTGAGAGTGGTGGGATTTGTGTTACAATAACGGATGGAAATTATATGATGCAAGGGACAAAGGACGGTGTGATCCCAACATTATGATATATTTTATAAATATCGGCGAGTGGAGAGACTTTGTTTTATGAATAATATAGATATGCTGTATCGTATTTTCTATACGGTATTTTCGATGAGCTGCATGGCACTTGTGCTTCTGCCGGCGGTGCTTGTACTGCGGTTCCTGTTTCGCGGGCTGTCAAAGAAGTTCCGGCTTGCGTTGTGGGCGATTCTGTTTTTCCGGGCGGTATGTCCGGTGGGAATGAGCAGTCCGGTATGTATTTACGGGGCGTGGAACAGACAGTTTCATACGCTTCTTCGTTCCCTTGGACTGACGATCACTCCGGACCGGGGACTTCTGACCGGATGGCGGTATGTATTTGAGGGCGAGGTGACGGCTTCGGTGGCGTACCAGGCATGCACGCTGATCTGGCTCGCGGGAGCAGTGCTGTTGCTGCTTGTGACAGCCGTAAAGCAGCTTGCGCTGTCCCGGAAGCTGCAATGCTCCTCCGAGCTTTTGTTTGACAACATATATCAGTCCGGGCAGATCGCATATCCGGTGCGTACCGGATTGTTTCACGGCAGAATTTATCTTCCGGAGGGACTGCTGGCAAAAGAAATGAAAGAAATCGTTGCTTATCAGAGGCTTCGTCAGAAACGGGGCGATGATCTGTGGCGCAGACTTGCATTTCTGGTCTGTTGTATCCATTGGTGGAATCCGGGGATCTGGTATGCGTATTATCTGTTGTGGCGGGATCAGAACCTCGCGTGCGATCAGGCGTTTGCACAGCATCCGGGATCCGGGCAGCAGTTCCATTGCGCACAGGTTCTTGTGAATATGAAGCAGGAGAAACGGCAGAAGCTGTCATTATCCCTTGTGACAGGCTATGAGTCGGATCTGTTCCGACGGTCCGAGGGGCTTTTGTATGCACGGCGTAAACCGTTATGGCAGTCCGGGATCGCAGCGTTTATCCTGACGGTGCTGGTTTTTGCGGCATTTGGGCTGTCGACATTTCGGGGGGGACAGACAGCGGGAGAGTCTGCGGAGACGTTGTTTGACAGCAATGCGGTCAAGCAGATCAACAACCGTGTCATTGCGCGGTGTGAAACGAAAACGGCGAGTGGCAGTGCGGTGACTCTTGAGCTTGTGGTCGAGAAGGGAACGCACAGGGCAAGCAGCGGATATCACGGAAGATGCCGGCTTCGTCTGCGGAACAGTCAGAAGGAAACGCTTGCCGCGCTGGAGCTTTCTGAGGTGTTTGCGGGTAGTGCCACACAGGATTTCAGAGATGATATTTCGCTGGAGACCGTCGATTATAATGAAGATGGACGCATGGAGGTTGCCGTTGGACAACGTTCTGCGAGAAAGGCGTCCGATGAGGCGGTAAGTGTGACGAACTCCGCTGTGGCAAGGCAGCTCAAGAAACAGAATACTTATGAATATTATGTAATTGATATCGGAGAGGACAAGCTGACGTCGGTCAGCCCGGAAATATACGTGTCCGATGTGACGCCGCTGCAGGAGGGAAGCATGGTCTTTTCCTATGTGCAGGGTGCGGGTGGCGTGATCACGGTATCGGACGGAGAGGACACCTCCTATTATGTATGGAACCACAAGAAGAGCAGGTACGAGCTGAAGGATCTGACCGATGAGCAGCTTGAGAAGCGGCGGGCGAAATACGGGACAGACAGTGCGCAGACGCAGCAGTATTCCCTGAAGGCGGATGACGGGAAGGAAATCATGGATGTGTCGGTCAGCGCGCAGAGCAATGGCGGGCTTTCGATCAACCGGATCCGGATCAATCCGAAGGGGCTGGATCAGCGTGCGGGAACGAAAACGATCACGAATGTGGAAGGCTATTATTATGATCTGCAGTGGGCGCAGTCCGACAGCGAGGAGCAGCGTTATGCACTGCTTAGCTACAATGGAACGGCAGGAAGAACCTTTGCCCTGTACGATGTGAAAAAGCAGAGGCTTTGTTATCAGCCTGCGGAGGGTAACGAGGCACTGCAGAAGGTTTTTAAGGAATATGGAGCGGACGATATTAAATTCGAGAAAAACGGAGCGGTTGTATATTCCCTAATGGAAATTACCGGGGATGATGTTTTGAAGGTCAATTTTGCGGCGAGCGCAAAGGATGATATTTCCGTGAAGGGAACGTATCAGTATCGTCTGTCCACCGGAAATGTAACTTCGTTGCAGTACAGCAGAGAATCGTAGTTTTGTGTGTACGCTTTTTGGGACAGATGCCTGACTCTACGAAATAATTCATTCTTGCGGAGGACGTATGTTTGGAGTATAATAATTTCAAATGCACAAGCGCAGGAAAGCTGTTTTTCAAGGGTTTCCTTTGGAAGTGATGATACATGACGAGAACAGGAGGTGTTTTCATGCTTGCAAGATCAGGGGAATTATTTGTGGATACACCGCGGTGTACGCAGTGTGGACGTATTCTGCCGGATGTCTACGAGGAGGACGATATCTGTCCGAGCTGCAGGGAGGCGAATCTGTTTGCAGAGGTAAAGGATTTCATCCGTGAGAACGAAGTGCGGGAACTTGATGTGGCGGAACACTTTAATATACCGATCGCGAAGGTCAGAAAGTGGATCCGCGAGGGAAGGATCCAGTATAAGGGAGAGGCAGGCAAGACGATTTCCAGCATTTACTGTCAGATCTGCGGTAAGCCGATCGAATTTGGAACGTTGTGTCCGGAGTGTCACAGACTGCAGGGGCTTAAGATTGTTGCGCAGCAGTATGCAGAGCAGAAGTCGGAGATGCGCTTCATTAATAAAGGGAAGAAGTTCTAGGCGGTAAGACAGGACGATTGCAGAACAGTGGGAAGAGATTAACGCAATATCAGCAGCCATAAAGGAGTAGCGGTAGATTCCGCGCTCTTTTTTTTGCGCAAAAAACGGGGTCAATATCCGTGCAAGCTTCGGCGCGATCCCGGGTGAAACGCCGATGAAAATACATCCATAGCGCACCATCCCTGTTTTAATTCTTTTTTAATCTTATAATAGTATGGTAGATATTGAGAAAGTCATACATTATTTGTGAAAAAGGGGTGTGCCACAAAAATGACATACCAAAAAGATAAATATTAATGGAAAAATTTACATAAAAAGAGAAACGGGCAAAGGAGGAACAGCAGTGCGCATATTGACAGTTGGTGATGATCCGGAATTGAAAACAGTGATCAAAGAAAAGCTCTTGCGGGAGAACTGCATGGTGGATTCCTGTAATTCCGGGAGCGCAGCATTGGATTATCTGCAGTTGGCAGAATATGACGTAGTATTGATGGATGTTGATCTTCCTGACCGGAGTGGAGTAGATATTGTCGATGCGATACGGCGAAAGGACATTCAGACCCCGGTAATGCTTCTGACGGCACAGGCGGAGGTTGCCGATATTGTGCGGGGACTGGATGCCGGTGCGGATGAGTATATGGTTAAACCGATTCATTTTTCAGAGCTGATGGCACGGATCCGCGTGCTGATCCGCAAAAAGGATGGTGTCCGCGGAAATGTATATCGCTGCGGTGACCTTGAAATTAATGTCAATGATCAAATGGTGCGCAGAGCCGGGAAGCAGATCGAGCTGTCTCCGAAGGAATACTCGATGCTGTTATATATGATGCGTAACCGCAATATCGTGCTGACGCGCGAACAGCTTGAGACGAACAGCTGGGATTACCGGAGTGAGAGTTCGTCGAATGTGGTCGATGTTTATATCCGCTATCTGCGCAAAAAGATCGATGAGGGCTTTGACAAAAAGCTGATCCATACGATCCGCGGTGTCGGCTATGTCCTTCGAAGTGAAGATTAGCGGCTTAGGCGGAGATTGGTGGCGGGTCGCCGACAGAAAATTCCACAAAATTGCCACATTTTTTTAATCTTTATTTCACCTTTGCCGGGTAGAATATCACCGATGACGACAGGAAGAGGAGTAAAGAAGCGCATGAATACGGACAAAATATTATATCTTCATATCGGAATGCCAAAGACAGGAACGAGCTCTCTGCAATTATTTCTGATGCAGAATCCGGAAGCGTTAGCGCAGAATAACTGCAGTTATCCGATGATGCCCGGAAGATATCCGATGGTATCTCCGAACCGCAATGCACATTTTCTGGTCGGAAAGATCATGAATGCGGACGGCAGTGCAGATATGGAGAAAACGAAAGAGATCGAGAAACAGTCCTTCGAGCTTTTGGAACAGGCGTTTCAACGGACAGACCGGGTTATTCTCAGTGATGAAGCAATCTGGAATACCTATAAGGGGGATCATCCGGAATGTCTGGAAAAGATCGGAGCATTTTGTGAGCGGCACGGCATTGCGTTAAAGCTGATCGTTTATCTGCGCCGTCAGGATCAGTATCTGGAATCTTACTGGAAACAGCAGATAAGGCGCAAGGGCGTGACCTGGAAATGGGGCCGGATGGTGAAGCAGACGCCGCATTACATTGTGTTAGATTATTATCATCATCTGCAGGTGCTGGCAGGGTTTGCCGGGAAAGAAAATATCATTGTGCAGCCTTACTATGAAGGAAATTTTGACCTGTGCAGCGACTTTCTGCGTGTGCTTGGAATCACTGACACGGACGCATTTGAACCGTTAGAGAGTAAGGTGAATTTAAGCTTGAATAATAATTATGCGGAGATCAAGAGAATCTTAAACGGACTTCTTTCTGACGAACCTTCCCGGTGGAACAGAGAACAGTGCTGGCTGGAGAAGCTTGTCGTGGATTGTTCGCGCACAGAGAAAAAGCAATATGAAAGCTCTATGTTTTCCGTGGAAGAACGACAGAAATTTATGGAGCGCTTCGATGAGATCAATCAGCGGATCGCCAGAGAATATATGGGACAAGAGACGCTTTTCGATGCCAGGCCGGAGAAGGAGCTGCCGGAATGGAAGAAGGACAATGACCTGCAGTACGAGGACACGATTCTTTTCTTTGGAAAGGCACTGCTTGATCTGAAAAGAGAGCAGGATCTGCAGCGCCAGAGACTGCAGGAACTGGAAGGAAAGAAAAATATTCTTCGCCGCATCGTAAACAAGTGCCGGATGCTTCTGTAGATGCAGGTACTTATATTAGCCGGGATTTTGATGTGACACGCAAAAGGGTTTTCCCCTTTTTGATACCGTGATACGGCAGCGGTGTTGACAAGCCGGTCGTTCCTGCTTATTATAAGTAGGTAACCCTATGAGGACAGGATTCTGAATAGAAAGATCGGTATGTTATATGATAATCATTGAAGAGACAGAGGAAGATAAGAACAGTGTGCCGGTTCCGGATGAAGATTTTATTGAGGAAGAGGAACTTACCACAGAGGAGCAGAAATACCGGAGTGCCCAGGAGCTGTTAGATTCGCTTGAGTGTGTGACGCGTTACGAACAAGGTGTGAAGACGCTTCTTGATGCGGCGGCAATGTTTGAGGAGATCAACGATTACGGGGACAGCGCAAAGCGTGCAGCGGACTGCAGAAAGCGCGCCGGGGCATATGAGAAGAAAGGTATAGAGAAAGCGTACCGGGAGGCAGTAAAGCTGTGTGAGGAAGCAGTCACGAAGATGGATTACCGGACAGCGATCTCGGAGCTGAATCGTTTTCCGGATTACAAGGACTGTAAGGAACGGATTGATGTTTGTAAGAAAGCAGTCGAACGTGAGGAGACGAAGCAGGCGTGGAAGCATCGTGTGATCGCAGCAGTGATCATCGTGGCAGCTGTCATTGGCGTCTGGGCAGTTTTCCGGCTTATTTAATAATTAAGAATACATTAAGGCATGGAAGCACTCGTTTTCATGCCTGTCTGCATGTATGGACATGCGGAGGAAAGGATAAACTATGTATTATGTACTGAAGGATTTATTAACAACCAATCAGATTGCCATGCTGGGCGTTCTGGTATCATTTTTGCTGACATTTCTGATGCTGCGCTTTCCGTTTCCGTTCCTGCCGAAGGATCAGGGACGTGCATTTGCAGTAAACGGTGCATTGTCCAAGGGCAAGCTGCGAGGCGTGGGACTGACCTTCGTTTGTGCGTTTATTGTCTGCTCACTGCTGTTTCTGCCGATCACGAGAGAGTATGTGATCTATTGTATTCTTTTGTTTGCGATGATGCTCAGCGGATACCTTGACGATGCATCCGACAAGCCATGGAACGATTACAAGAAGGGCGCCATTGATCTGGTACTGTCCCTTGTTGCAATGTGGACCTTCGTGACCAATAACTCAACCGATATTATGCTGTTCGGCAATACGATCGCGATTCCGGTTCCGGTTTATTTTATCCTTGGCGTGGTACTTCTGTGGGTATCGGTCAATGTAACGAATTGTACCGATGGCGTTGACGGTTTGTGTGCGAGTCTCTGCATGGTTGTGCTCGGTGGTTTTACGGTGCTTTTCTCGAAGGAGCTTGGACAGTATGGCATTGCGAGTCTGATGTTTATGGGCGTGCTGCTTGCGTATCTGTACTTCAACTCCAAGCCAAGCTCTATGCTGATGGGTGATGCCGGTTCCCGCGCGCTGGGCTTTTATATTGCGGTGATCGCAATGAAGACGGGGCATCCGTTCGCATACATAATCCTTGCGCTTGTGGTTATCATAGATGGTGGAATTGGTCTGGTAAAGATTTTTCTCAAGAGATTCTTCAAGATCAGTATTTTAAAAAACACGCTGACACCGCTTCACGATCATGTCCGTAAGAATAAGGAATGGTCAGATACACAGGTTGTTTTCCGATTCTGTATTTATCAGATCGTGCTGGTGGCAGTTGCATATATTTTTGTGGCATATCTGTAAAAGGAGAAACGATAATGGTAGTGACGAAATATTCATTGATCGGGGCGGTGCTTCAGGCATATCCGTCCGCAGAGAAATGCTTTAATGAGATGGGAATGCACTGTGTATCCTGTCATATGTCTCCGAGAGAGACGCTGGAGCAGGCGTGCCGGGTGCATTCTTGTGATGTGGATGAGCTGATCCGGAAGCTGGATAAGCATATCAATGGTCCGGTCTGACCGGAAAGACTGTGCGGCGCATGCCGATCAATAAAAATACAAGAATAAAAGATACGATGTTGTCGTGTGTTGCAAAGCGATCACAGGATTACGATGCTGGCGCAGGAAAGATCCTCAGCCAGATTGTAGACCTTGCCGCTCTGCAGGCCGACAACCGTCGGACGAAGTGCAGAAAGCTCGCTGTTTTTGACAACGCGGGCTTTCTCGCCGTTACTGAGCTCTACGGTAGAGTCGACCGGATAAAGAATAACGCTGGATAGAAAGCTTCGCATGGCGTTAATATCCAGCTCGCCGGACATGGACATGACCATCTCCACGGCAGTCCGCTGGGAGTACGCTTTCTTGTAAGGGCGCTCGGTTACGAGTGCGTCATAGACGTCAACCACGGAAAGAATCTTGGCATACGGAACAATCTTATCACTGGAAACGCCCATCGGATAGCCGGAGCCATTCATCTTCTCGTGATGCTGCAGAACCGCGAAGCAGATGCTGTCGTTGAATTCATGTTTCTCTTTGATGATGCGGTAGCCCATAAGAGAATGCTCCTTCATAAGAGAGAACTCCTCGGTGGTCAGCTTGCCCGGCTTGTTGAGGATCTCGAGCGGTATCTTGGACTTGCCCATGTCGTGCAGCAGTCCGGCGATGCCGATATTGTAGACGTCCTGTGAGGACATTTTCATATTCTTGGCAATGATCATGGACATCGTGGCAACATCCACGCTGTGCTTGAAGGTGTATTCATCGCTGGTGCGCAGGGCGCTGATATCCACTGCGATCGCCTCGCTGTCATCAATGGCACGCATCAGATCGCTGGTGATCGTCGTGGTCGTCCGGGTGAAATGAGGATTGTTTGTGTCGCTGTACAGATGCTGGACACCCTCGGAAATCCTCTTCTTGACGCTGACAGACAGACTGACCTTGGCAGGATCTGCTTCGCGGTATTTGGCAATGTTATTCCGCGCGATGGCAGAAACCGGTTCAGCAGAAGCAGAGAGATCCTCGTCGTCCTCTCCCTCCTTGATATAAATACCGTTGATATTCAGTTTCTTTAGTGCCTCGATCTGGTACTCGTCCAGATAAGAGCCACGCACGATCAATGAACGTCCCCAGCTGTTCTGGATGTCCTGATCGATCCGCATCCCGGTCTGCAGGTCGCGGATTCTGACGAAATATCGTTTCACCACTGTAGATCTCCACCTTAAATTTTGTCACAAATTATAACTACAAATAGTATAACCTATTTTAAAACAGAGATAAAGACTTCTGTGAAAACAAAATAGAAAATTTGAAAAAACTATCGCATTTTAAAACAAAATTCGTTATACTTGAAAGAAGTAGTTTTCAAATAGTACTTTAGGCAAAGAAAGGAAGATTGCTATGAATCGTAAAGAATGCTTTGCTGTGAAATTTCTTGGAATCATGACAGCACTGTTATTGTGTGCGGTTCTGTCCGGCACAGGGCAGAAGGAAGCACAGGCGGCAGTCTCATCGGATGGTGCATATCAGTACGAGTTGGATGCCAATGGACATGCCGTTTTGACAGCATACTTAGGACAGGACACCGAGGTGGCGGTGCCGGCGACAATGGACGGCATCAGCGTGGCGGCTCTGTCCGGTACTTATCAGAATCATGACAGGATCACGAGGGTTACGATCCCGGCAGGGGTTGTTTCTGTGGATGAGACTGCCTTCGCCGGCTGCTATGGGATTACCGGCTTCACAGTAGACCCTGCAAACGCAGGTCTTTCCAGTGATGCGGAGGGTGTGCTTTTCAGTAAGGACGGATCACTTCTGCTGCGTTACCCGGTTGGAAAGCATCAAAGTTCAGGAACCTACCGCATCCCGGCAGGCGTTGTCAATGTTGGAGGCTATGCATTTGAGGGCTATAACACGCCGGGAATTGAGATACCCTCCAATGTGCGCGTGATCGGCGATTATGCATTTGCCAATACCCGTAATTTTAACGGCGTCACCAAATGGGAAGAGGGAACGCAGACGATCGGAACCTTTGCCTTTTACAAATGCACCAATCTAAAGCTTTTGGATCAGAGTGCGTTGCCGGCATCCGTGACGAAGCTTGGTGTTTATGCATTTGCCGAATGCTCCAATATTCAGATCGATATTTCGAAATCAAGCATTACAGAGATTCCGGATTATCTGTTTTACAATTGTGATAACCTGCATAACCTGACGCTGCCGCAGACAGTGACGAGCGTGGGGGCATATGCATTTTCGGAGTGCAACAATCTGAATGAAGTAATCTTTGATGCAGCACTGACGCAGATCAGGGAGGGTGCATTTGCAAAATGCGGCAATCTGCATACCGTCAACATTCCGGAGGGGGTGACAGCCATCGAGAACAATACCTTCAACGGCTGCCAGAATCTGAACACGGTCGTGCTGCCTGACACGTTGAAAACGATCGGTGACGGAGCATTTGCAGGCTGCCGGAATATCCATTCCATCAATATTCCGAAGGGTGTCACCTATATTTCCAACACAAGCTTTGACGGCGTGGACACCACAGCAATCGCACTTAATGTCAAGGTAGGGAAGACAAAGTTGAATCAGGCGAAGCGGAAAGGAAAGAAGCTGACGATTCGCTGGAAAAAGACAACAGATGCGAAGGGGTATGTGGTGTACCGTTCCACGAAGAAGAACGGCGGCTACAAAAAGGTTAAAACGATCAGCAAGGTATCCGTCTGCAAGTTCAGCCAGAAGGCGAAGAAATTAAAAAAGAACCGAAAATATTACTACAAGGTCAAGGTTTATAAGGTTGTCCTTGGAAAGAAATATTTCAGCGGCTTCAGTAACGTGAAAGCCGTCCGTTAAAAGGGAGAAGCATCATAGAAACTGTGCATTGACAGAAAGAAAGGCAGAATGATTATGGACGATTTATTTTCTTTTGGAGAAGAGGAAGAAATGGTTTTAAAAGCACAGGAGAAGGAACAGAAAAAGATGTCAGAGGGGGATGGGTTTTCACTTCTTGGCGAAGAAGACATGAAGGGTTTCGGCGATTTTACATCGGACGATGCAGATGAAGACCTGTGGTAATACAGGTCTTCATCTGCAAAATTCCTTGACAATTGGTGCATTTGCGAATAATATGTAAATTAGATTACATAATACATGCAGGAGAGGAGGTATAACAAGTATGCCGCCAAAGACACAAATACCAAAAGAAAAAATTCTTCGTACAGGACTGGATCTTGTGATCCGTGAGGGATATGAGGTTATCAATATTAAACGTCTGGCGCAGGAGATCGGATGTTCGACACAGCCGATCTCCTGGTCGTTTGGCAACATGGAAACATTTCGTGAGGAGCTGTTCCGATACGCACTGAATTATATGAATTCCAAGATGCGGTCGAATGGAAACAATCCGGGAGCGGCGTTGTTTTCAGTAGGAGAGACATATGTGAATATGGCATTTGATGAGCCGAACCTGATCCGTTATCTGCGGACAGATTCCAAGGGGCTTGTTGCGATGGGAGGAATCGGGGCTGTATTTGACGAAACGAAGAATAAAACCCTGTGCGAGGCACTTAGCCGCGTGGTAGGCTTCAGCGAGGAGAAAGCACGTGAGTTCATGAATACAGTCGTGATCTATACACAGGGACTGGTGACATTTATTATCGATGGAACGATCACCGTGAGCCGGGAAGAAGCACTTCAGATGCTCGAGAATGTTGGTGTAATGCATATGGTATATGCGGGTATTCCGTATGAAAAGGCGTGTGTATTGCTGAGGCAGTAAGCGGCTGAAAGGCGAACGACAAGCCTAAAGCGCAAGGCTTTGGCAAAAGTTAAGGAGGTTTCAATGAAAAAAATGAAGAGAACGGTATTATCATGGATTCTTGTGCTTGCCATGGTACTGTCCGGTGTGGCTCTGCCACAGGGGCAGCAGGTGAAGGCGGCGGGTACGTCGTATAACCTGAGCGTATCAGAGGGGGCAAGCCCGCTTACGCTTGCAAAGAATCAGTGGGGCGATGATTACATTGCGGATATCCTGTTTCAGGTTCCGAATGTGATCGCCGACAAGAGTAAGGTGCAGGCGGCAAAGCCGGTCGTGCAGGTGACGATGAAGATCAACAGCATCAGCAGTGACACCGGTTCGATCCATGCG
>NZ_DBLXSO010000045.1:0-24472 GCF_057878315.1 Jutongia sp.
CGCACGACTGAGCCCCATAGGTGGGCTCAGCTATTTCGGACGGCACGCTCCCGCTACCACTGCACCACGCAGCGGTACATAACGCCCCGGATGTTCGATGGAGTATCTATATCATTTGCAAAATCCGGGGCGTAAGTACCGGCGGGTGCAAGTGCCTTTCGAAACATCTGATTCCCACCTCGGGGCGAGTACGGCAGGATGCGTTGATCGAAAATCAAAGCAGCAAAGCAATTAGAATTTTCGAAATCCGTAAGTGACAAGACAATTTTTTAGTCATAGCTCACGGATTTTTAACATATTGGCAGGCAAAATATGATTTCTAAATAACCGGACATAAGAAATATTATGGACATACATCAATTTGAGGTATGGGAAGTCTTAGTTATTAAAATATTTTTATTGTACAAAGCGGAATGTGGTAATTAAAACCATGTAATATAGAAAATGATAAAAGTAAATATTGACATCATTACCGCGAAAAGATAATATATTGAATGACGGTATAGAAAATATCGGGAATGGAGGATGTATATGAGCGAATTACAGATTGGAAACAAAATAGCAAAGGTGCCGATCATACAGGGCGGTATGGGGGTTGGAGTCAGTCGTTCAAAGCTTGCCGGAGCGGTAGCGGGAGAAGGTGGAATTGGTATTATTTCAACCGCACAGATTGGTTATGATGAGGCTGAATTTGAAACGGATCCGGCAGCCGCCAATAGAAAAGCGATTGTTAAACATATTCGTCTGGCAAAGGAAAAGGCAAAAAACGGTTTGGTCGGTGTTAATATCATGGTTGCATTAAAAGATTATGCAGATCATGTGAAAGCTGCTGTGGCAGCCGGAGCAGATGTGATCATCAGTGGTGCTGGTATTCCGGCAAAGCTTCCGGAGTATGTCGAAGGAAGTGACACAAAGATTGCTCCGATTGTCTCTTCGGCAAAGGCAGCAAAAGTTCTGTTACAGCGCTGGGAGAAGAAATATCATCGTACCGCAGATTTTATTGTGGTTGAGGGACCCAAAGCGGGTGGTCATCTTGGATTTTCCAAAGAAGAACTTGACGATATAGATGCAATTGATTATGATACAAGAATCAGAGAGATTATACAGACTGTGCGTGGTTTTGCAACGCGATTTCAACAGAAGATACCGGTGATCGTGGCTGGAGGCATCTTCACAGCGCAGGATGTCAGACATGCGGTTTCTCTGGGAGCAGATGGCGTTCAGGTAGCTTCCAGGTTTGTCGTCACAGAGGAATGTGACGCGGCAAAGGAATATAAGGAAGCATATATCAAGGGAACTTCGGATGAGATAGAGATTATTAAGAGTCCGGTTGGAATGCCCGGACGAGCACTTCATAATCACTTTCTTGATGAGATCAGGGAAAAACGTATCACGGTAAAAAAGTGCTATGGATGTATGCGTCAGTGTAATATCAATGAAATTCCATATTGTATTACGGAGGCGTTGACCAAAGCCGTTCGGGGAGATGTAGATAATGGATTGATCTTCTGTGGAGCAGAAATAGGAAGGATTCATGAAATGACAACGGTTCATGATTTGATGGAGGAGCTGAAACAGGGCTTTGACTGAGGTAGATCAGATGAGTGACAGAAAAGAGATCAGAAGAAGGATTGTATTTTACGGAAGAGTACAGGGGGTTGGATTCCGGTACCGGGCTCAATACGCAGCAGAGCAGTACAGATTGACAGGCTGGGTCTATAATGAGGATGACGGAACAGTTTTGATGGAGGTTCAGGGCGACGAGGCATCCATTGATCAGATGCTGCAGCTACTTCAGAATGACCGTTATATTGACATTGTGGATATGGATATGAAGCAGCTGGTTGTGCAGGAGGATGAGCGGAGCTTTCATATCCGCTATTAAATGGCAGAAACAGAAATAATAAACGAAGGAAAGGTGGAAACGGATATGCGGGGAGCAACGATTTTGGTATTTCATATGGAGCGCGCCAAGGAAAAGCAGATCCGTCTATTGTGCCGCCGGCTTAATATTGAGGTTATCAAGGTGACAGCCGGGGATTATCAGCAAAAGCTCGGCAGTCTGGCGGGAATCGTTGGCTTTGCAAAAGAGGCTGTTGAAGAGAGTGACGAATTTGATGGAGAGATGCTGATATTTTCAGGGATGGACTCGGCGGCTGTAGATCGTTTTCTGGCAGAGTACCGGAAGGACGGAATTGAGCCGGTTTCGCTGAAAGCGGTTATCACACCACACAATATCTTCTGGACAGCCGAAAAGGTTTACAGGGAGCTTGAGAGAGAGCATGGCTCTCTGCATTAGCCCGTGAGATAAGCGGACAGAGTGCAATGAAAAGGGCAAAACCAGCGTTTTGCCCTCCAAGAATTGCTTTGCAATTCTCGTTGACATAACGCTATGTTTCGAGCATTTTCCTATACTATGAAAAAGGGGATCCACGAAAATCGTGGATCCCCTGAATTAGTTGTCGTATGAATGGATTATGAATTAAACACAACCCTGAGCCTTCATAGCTTCTGCAACCTTTAAGAAACCTGCGATGTTTGCACCAGCCATGTAGTTTCCTTCCATACCGAACTCCTTAGCAGCCTCGTCACAAGACTTGAAGATCTCCTTCATGATGTTATGAAGCTTTCCGTCAACCTCCTCGAAGGTCCATGAAAGTCTTTCGGAGTTCTGGCTCATTTCAAGACCGGATGTGGCAACACCACCGGCATTTGCAGCCTTAGCTGGTCCGTAGAGCATCTTGTTCTCGAAGTATACGTCGATAGCTTCCGGAGTAGAAGGCATGTTAGCACCCTCAGATACAGCGTAGCAGCCGTTTGCAGCAAGCTTCTTGGCACTCTCTGCATCGATCTCGTTCTGTGTAGCACAAGGAAGAGCGATGTCACACTTGATGCTCCAGATGCCACTGCATCCCTCTGTATATGTAGCATTTGCATGGGAGGTTCTTTCAACATACTCTTTGATACGTCCGCGCTCAACCTCTTTGATCTGCTGAACAACAGGAAGATCAATTCCGTCTGGATCGTAAATATATCCGTTAGAATCAGAAAGAGCAACAACCTTAGCACCGAACTCAGTAGCCTTCTTTGTAGCGTAGATAGCTACGTTACCGGAACCGGAGATAACAACAGTCTGATCCTTGAAGCTCTTGCCGTTTGCTTTCAGCATCTCTTCTGTGAAGTAGCAGAGACCAAAACCTGTAGCTTCTGTACGAGCGAGGGAACCACCATAGGTAAGACCCTTACCGGTAAGTACACCAGACCACTCATTGCGGATTCTCTTGTACTGTCCGAACATGTAACCGATCTCACGAGCGCCTGTTCCGATATCGCCGGCAGGTACGTCGCAGTCAGGACCGATGTGCTTGCAAAGCTCAGTCATGAAGCTCTGGCAGAAACGCATTACTTCTCCGTCGCTCTTACCCTTAGGGTTGAAGTCGGAACCACCTTTGCCGCCGCCCATAGGAAGAGTAGTAAGGCTGTTTTTAAAGATCTGCTCGAAACCGAGGAACTTGATGATACCGCTGTATACAGAAGGGTGAAGTCTGAGACCTCCCTTGTATGGTCCGATAGCTGAGTTAAACTGGATACGGAATCCTCTGTTTACCTGAACTTTGCCATTGTCATCAACCCAAGGTACACGGAAGATGATCTGTCTCTCAGGCTCTACGATACGCTCGAAAACGCCTGCCTCTACGAGATCCGGTCTTTTCTCAACAACAGGCTCCAGAGACATAAATACCTCTGTTACGGCCTGAATGAACTCAGGCTCTCCTGCATTTCTCTTCTTAACTGTTTCAAGTAAGTCGATCAGATACTGATTTTTTAACGCCATTGCTAAAAAACCTCCTTTTCTTAATTTTATTAAATTGTGTGTATGATTAGCTCAATACGCTAAATAGAGTATCGCACAAAAATAGTGAAATTTCAACAATTTTTTATAAGAAAGCATCATTTTTTTTCGATTAAACTTGTGAAAATAAACAAAAAAATACTTGTATACAAAATACCTGTATACAAGTATGGGATATTTTTGAAATTATGAATGAAATGTTTACAATTTTTACATAATTTAGACATATATAATCCGTATAATAAATTTCAGAAAGTGAAAACTTTCTACTCCCACCCTATTATACGCTGGATAACGAGAGTTATCCACAAGAGAGCCCTTCGGGGCTCTTTTTGATTATATCGAAAGGGATTCGTAACGCATCGGAAATCAAGGGCAAAACGCAGGTTTTGCCCTTTTGGATTTTACAGAGATCTTTTTGTTTCTTGTTAATGCTTGCGGTCGGCGGCAAAATATTCTATATTATATGGTGAATACAAGTGACATAACAGCATACACACAGATACGTTTTCTGTGAGAAAGAGGCAGTATGGGATGGAAATACATTTTGTTTGATCTGGATGGCACTCTGACGGATTCTAATGAAGGAATCTTGAATTGTGTGGTCTATGCACTGGAAGCGGCGGGAATGGAGATCCCGGACAGAGAGACCTTATTAAAATTTATCGGACCGCCTCTGGTAGACGGTTTTCAGGAGATCACCGGGATGACCCGTGAGGAGGCTGTGACGGCAACTGCAAAGTATCGGGAAAGATATGGTGTGATCGGTTTGTTTGAGAACAAACCATATGAAGGAATTGAGCAGGTTCTGTCAGAATTAAAGAAGCAGGGTAAGCTTCTTGCACTGGCAACCTCCAAGCCGGAGACATATGCGGTCCGGATCCTGCAGCATTTTCAACTGATGAAATATTTCGATGAGACAGTGGGGAGCGAGCTGGACGGCACACGTAACGATAAGGCAGAGGTGATCAGAGAGGCTCTGCGGCGTCTTAATATTTCCAAAGAGGAATACCGGGATGTCATTATGGTAGGAGACCGGCGTCACGATATCATCGGAGCCGGGAAATGCGGGATTGAATCCCTTGGAGTATATTATGGATTTGCGGAGCCGGGAGAATTAGAGCAGGCAGGGGCAGATTATATTGCACACAGCGTATCGGATGTCCTGGAGATTGTGGGTGATGAAGGGATGAAGGAAAGATAGTTATTTAATAAGAAGAAACTCTTATGTTATATCAGAAAGAAAACGACCAGACAGAAAGGATTATTATGAGTAAAAACAAAAAGGCAAACAGCAGGAAAAGAGCAGCTCAGATGGCTGCGGCAAAGAAAAAGAAGAAAGTGATCATGGCAGTGACAGGGCTTGCTGTCGTGGCAGTGGCTGCAGGAGGAATCTTCTGGTGGCAGCAGCATAAATCGGTCGGAGACAAGCTGGATTATGATCCGGTACAGTATGTGACGATCGGTGAATATAAGGGCGTGCAGGTTTCTCTTGAAGTGACGGATGAGGATCTGCAGGACGAGATCGACAATATACGGGAAGAAAATGCAACCTATCAGCAGCTTGCAGGAACAACGCAGACAGGACAGACGATCCGCGCTTCCTTTGAGGGATATGTGGACGGACAGAAGATGGATGCCACTTGCGGAGAGGATTATGTAGAGCTTGGCTCCGGTGACTGGCTGGATGGCTTTGAGGAGAATCTGACCGGTGTGCAGACAGGGAATTCCGTTGTGTTTACCGTTGCAGTGCCGGAAGGAACCTATGATGATCCGACGATTGACGGCAAGAATGTAGAGTTTCATGCGACTGTGCTTTATATCTGCGGTGAGGAAAATCTGCCGGAGTATTCGGATGATTTTGTGAAATCTATTTCCAAGAAATACAAGACAACCGAGGAGTACAATAATTACCTCAGGGAGAAACTGCATAAGGAGAATGAGGAACAGAAGGCAGAATATGCATGGTCGGATGTACTTGAGACCTGTGAGGCGAAGAAGTATCCAAAGTCCTTGCTGGAGGCTTCCAAGAAGGAAGTGCTTCAGGGTTACTATGACATGGCTGCTGTTTACAATTGCAGCAAAGAAGAGATTTTCCCGATGTTTGGCTACACGGACGAGGCGGAGTTTACCAAGACAGATCTGACACCTCTGGCTAAGGACACTGCTAAGGAATATCTTGCTTCTGAAGCGATCGCCCAGAAGGAGGACATCAGTTATACCGAAGAAGAGTTCGAAAAATATGTCAAGACACAGTATGAGGATATGTCCGATGAATACGATTCCGCAAAGGAATATGAGAAAGCAAACAAAGAATATCTGCAGCGTCAGTTGTTGTTGGAAAAAGTAAAAACATGGATTGCCGATCATGCGAAGTATTCCGGTTGATGGTATATATGGTATTAAAGGAGGTCTTACAATGGACAAATTAAAGATATTGGTTGTGGATGATGAGCAGAGAATGCGCAAGCTTGTCCGTGACTTTCTGGTGAAGCAGAATTTTGAAGTGATGGAAGCCGGCGATGGAGAGGAAGCAGTGGACCTGTTTTATGCCAATAAGGATATCGCTCTGATCATTCTGGATGTTATGATGCCAAAGATGGACGGATGGCAGGTATGCCGTGAGATCCGCAAATATTCTCAGGTGCCGATCATTATGCTGACCGCTAAAAGTGACGAGAAGGATGAGCTGCAGGGGTTTGATCTGGGCGTGGATGAGTATGTGTCCAAGCCGTTTAGTCCAAAGATCCTTGTGGCGCGTGTGGAAGCAATCCTTCGCCGTACCAATGCCCTCGAAGAGGGCGTTAAGGAGGTTGGAGGCATTGTGCTGAATCAGGCAGCCCATGAGGTCAAGATCGATGGCAAAAACATCGAGCTCAGCTACAAGGAGTTTGAGCTTCTTACTTATTTTATCAACAATCAGGGTGTAGCGCTGTCCAGAGAGCGTATTTTGAATAATGTCTGGAATTATGATTATTTTGGCGATGCCCGTACGATCGATACACATGTCAAAAAGCTTAGAAGCAAGCTCGGTGACAAGGGTGAGTATATTAAGACAATCTGGGGAATGGGGTACAAATTTGAGGTGTAATTGACGATGAGAAATAAGAACGTTTCCTTTCGAAAGATCAGTTCGATCAAAACAAAGCTGATCGTGGTTTTGTGCAGTATCCTTGCACTGACGATCCTTGGCTGCTGGCTTACCAATCAACTTTTTTTGCCGATGTACTATCAGCATAGCAAGATAAGCACGTTGTCCGCTTCCTTCCGTAAGATTAATCATATTGTGAAGAACGACAGCGAGCAGCAGGGGAGTCCAAGCGACAGCGGTCTGTCTGAAAAAAGCATTAATACTCTGGATTCGCTGACCGAAAACGGCTCCATGAATGCATACCTGTTCCGGATCAATGATTATTTTGGAATATTGCAGTATACCTTCTGTTATCCGTCTGCAGATTCCCTGAGTAATGTCCAGAAGCAGAATGTACGCGACAAGACCATGGACTATGTTATTGGTCTGGTGAATGGTTATGTTGAGGGAAAGAGCAGAGAACTTATCAAGGGGAATGACAAATATCAGGTATTTAAATCCTATGATGAGCGTATCGGCTCCTATTATCTGGAATTGTTCGGTCGTATTGACTCCGGCGATTTTGTTTATATCAGCACCAACTATCAGAGTATGAAGGAGAGTGTAGCGGTTTCTAACCGTTTTCTTGCTTATATCGGTGTGATCGCTGTGCTGATATCCGGAATCATTTTGTTTATGATTGGTAACAGCTTTACGAAGCCGATCGTTTATCTGACCGACATTGCAACGAGAATGTCGCAGTTAGATTTTGAAGCAAAATATCCGGTCACCACGGAGGATGAGATCGGCAGGCTTGGCAACAGCATTAATATGCTGTCGGAACGCTTAGAGGAGACAATCTCCGAGCTTAAATCTGCCAATAATGAGCTGCAGAAGGACATTGAAAATAAGATTCAGATTGACGAGATGCGTAAGGATTTCCTGTCGAATGTGTCCCACGAATTAAAGACGCCGATCGCACTGATCCAGGGATATGCGGAGGGACTTCATGATAATATCAATGATGACAGCGAGAGCAGGGAATTTTATTGCGATGTCATTATTGATGAAGCCAATAAAATGAACAAAATGGTCAAGAAGCTTCTGACGCTGAATCAGATCGAATTTGGTAAGAACCAGATCAATTTTGAACGCTTTGATATCGTTCAGGTGATCCGTTCAGTGATCCAGTCGGCATCGCTTCTTGCGGACCAGAAGGATGCGGAGATCTACATGGAGGAGACTGAGCCGGTTTACGTCTGGGCTGACGAGTACATGGTGGAGGAGATCGTGACGAATTATATCAGCAATGCGATCAATCATGTGGATGGGGAGAAGAGGATCCGTGTTACGCTGGAAATGCGGGAAAAGGTTGTCCGTATCCGTGTATTTAATACAGGAAAACAGATTCCGGAGGATGAGCTGGACAAGATCTGGATCAAGTTTTATAAGGTGGACAAGGCAAGAACAAGAGCTTACG
The DNA here is from genome assembly GCF_057878315.1 of Jutongia sp. NCBI lineage: Bacteria > Bacillati > Bacillota > Clostridia > Lachnospirales > Lachnospiraceae > Jutongia > Jutongia sp. The sequence goes on from NZ_DBLXSO010000045.1 coordinate 8,404, forward strand.
GAGGCAGCGGAATCGGTCTTTCTATCGTAAAGGCGATCGTGGATGCCATGAATCAGCAGTGCGGTGTAAAAAACTGTCATGACGGTGTGGAATTCTGGTTTGATCTTGATCGTCAGAGCCATTGATCCGGCGCAGGGCGGCAGGGTTGAAATCATTGCGTGGAAACAGAAAATATGCTACAATATAAGCATTAGCCCGAGAGACTTTTCGCACAGAATAAGGGGATTATGAGAGATGAAGATTCATACCAATAAAAGACTGATCGCAGCGGCTGCCGTAATGGCGTTTACGCTGACAGGCTGTGGTTCTGTTCCGGATCTGGATCATGTTAATCGTGATATGGAAGCGGAGTATATGGCAGGTGCACTGCTCAAATATGATAAGAATAATGACGATATGCTTGACTATGACAGAAGTATTTTACGGGCAACGCCGACACCGACACCGGCTCCGACAAGCAAACCGGTACAGACGACGGCAACACCGTCCGGTTCTGCTGTGGCAGGAAACGATTCTGACGGTACCGGTGAGGTGGCAGCGACAGTTCCGGCAGAAAAGGTGTTTGATCTGAAGCAGGTAGACATTAAGATGATGTCCAGTGAACTGAAGCAGACGTATGGTTCTGCAGATGCAGCGGTCACTGCGCATAGTGGCAGCAAGCTTTATATTGTGCATTTTCGTGTGAAGAATCAGGCATCTATACGGCAGAAGGTGAATCTACTCAAGAAGGATCTTGAGTATACACTGGTCTCTGAAGGCGAAGTATTAGGAAAACCGTTGATGACGATATTGCAGAATGACCTGCAGTATTATAAGGAGAACATGAAGGCCGGTCGAAATTCCGAGGCGGTTTTGGTATTTGAGATTGACGGGAAGCAGAAGCTTCAGAATCCGGTGATTCAGGTGACGGATGGAAAAGTTACGGGAGAGATTGCTGTTTATTAGCAAGGAAGCTGCTGTTATCCGGGGATAACAGGAATATAGAAAGGATTGAGGTTTATATGGAGACAGGTATTTTATTGGAGAGTGGAACAAACGAGCTGGAGATATTGGAATTTCGTGTGGGCGAGAACTATTATGGTATTAATGTGGCGAAGATACGGGAAATCCTTCCGTATCAGAAGCCGACACCAATCCCGAATGCAGATGCAAGGATCGAGGGAATCTTTATGCCGAGAGATGAGGTCATTTCTATTGTGGATCTTTCTACCGTGATGAATATCCCGAAGGCAGCATCTACGGCGGGGGATATGTATATCGTAACGAATTTCAATAAGCTGAATACAGCCTTTCATGTACAGGGCGTGGAGGGAATCCACAGAGTTTCCTGGGAGGATATCATTGAGCCGGATTCGACGATCAATGCGTCAGGCATGGGGATGGCGACGGGAATTATCCGGATCGGGGAAAAGCTGATCATTATACTTGATTTTGAGAAGATAGTAGCACAGATCAATCCGGAGACGGGACTGAAGGTTTCTGATATCGATCATATGAGTGGCAGAACAAGAGTGGATTCTCCGATTCTTATTGCAGAGGATTCACAGCTTCTGGGAAAGATGCTTCTGGATTGTTTGAAGAGAGCAGGATTTAATAATGTAGATATCACAGCGAACGGAAAGGAATGCTGGGATAAGCTGACAGCATATGAGCAGAAGGGTGTTCTTGATGAGAAGGTTGCCTGCGTGATCACAGATATCGAGATGCCACAGATGGATGGACATCATCTGACCAAGCTGATCAAAAGCAATGAGAATATGGCACATATTCCGGTTATCATTTTCTCTTCTCTGATCAACACGGAGATGCGCAAAAAGGGAGAGAGTCTGGGAGCAGATATGCAGCTTTCCAAACCGGAGATCGGTCAGCTTGTCGGAGCGATTGATGAGATCCTGCAGATTGACAGGGCAGATTAAAAGGTTGACGTAATTTTGCAGATTGACAGAATTGATTGAGTGATTGACGGAATTCTGGAGATTGACAGAGCAGATGGAGCGGTCAAAGGGCAGATAAAGAACAGGTAATTAAGGAGATAATGGCTTGAGCGAAGAGGATATCAAGGATGCGGCAGTAGATGCTGCAGAAGAAGAGAAAAGTGAATATGACAAGCTTGCAGATTTTGTGGATCTGGAGGATTTAAGCAGTCTCATGGGCGAAGACGATTTTGCCGATCTGGATGATCTTGGGGATATTTCCGATCTTGATCTGAATGGGGATGAGGAGGATATTCCGGCTGACATGACAGAGAAGCTGCCGGAACAGCAGCCCTTGGTGACAGATGAGGTGCCGGAACAGCAGCCTCTGGTGACAGATGAGGTGCCGGAACAATACAATCAGGCAGAGACAGTGGAGAAAGCACAGGTGACGGAAGAGCCTGAGGCATCACTTGATGATCTGGTGGGAGATTTCTTAAATGATCTGGATGCTGCAGGAGGTGTGGCGGAGCCTGAGAGTAATGATATCGCGCCGGACAGTAAAGAGGATGAGGTCTCTTTGCAGGACAGCATTCCGGATGATCTGGAATCACTGCTGGCATTCGATTCCCTCGACACTGAGGAGGATGATGGAGCCGGAGATTCCGGAGAGGTCGATATTTCACAGGCTAAGGAGGATGAGATGCCGGTTGCCGGGACAATACAGGACGCGGCAGAGAGCCTGGGCGAGACGCGGAATGAATCAGAGTCCGCAGAGGATGATATGCAGGCTGCAATGGATGCCCTTTTAGCACCGAAGACAGCAGGCACGGAAGTGACAGACGCACTTGTTGAACCGGAGGCGGATGAGCCAAAACCGGAAGCGGCGGATATGCTTGTGGAGCCTGAGCAGAATGAGACTGTGCCGGAGGTGGCGGATGCACTGGTAGAACCGGAGCAGGATGAGACCCGGGCGGAGGTAGCAGATGCACTTGTAGAGCCTGAGGAGGAGACCTTCAGTCTGGATGACATTCTGGCACTCGACGAGGATGGAATGGACAATCCGGATGATGACATGCAGGCATTGCTGGAAGGACTTGGCGGCAGTGATATTCCGGAGGAGCTTTCTGAGGTACAGGAAGTGACGAAGAAACCGGGACTGTTGAAGCGTCTGTTTGGCAATGTTGTTACGGATGAGATTGCGGAAGCTGAGCTTGCCGAGCGAGCCAGAGAACAGGAAGAAGAGGCAGCCAGGAAGGAAGCGGCAGAGGCAGCTAAAGAGGAGAAAAAGGCAGCAAAAGCGGCGAAGGCAGAGGAGAAAGCGGAAGCTAAGAAAGCAAAGGCGGAAGAAAAGGAATTAAAGAAAGCGGCAAAAGAGGAAGAGAAGGCAGCCAAAAAGGCAGAGAAGGAAGCAAAGAAAGCCGAAGAGGATGCGGAGGCTGAATTAGAGGTTACCGGCAAGCTGAATAAAGTCGGTGTTTCCATTGTAGTGATCCTGGCGGCAATGTTTCTTGCAGCAGAGATTTCCGGAACGAAGATCTTCAGCTACCGTTCAACGATCAAGGAGGCAACGAGCTTCTTTGATGCCGGAAAATATACCGATGCATATCAGGAGATTCTTGGTACGGACATGAAGAAATCGGATCAGGAGACATACGATAAGATCGTCACAGTGATGAAGGTGCAGCGGGCGCTCAATTCCTATGAGAATTATGATAATATGAAGTATTATCCGGATGCACTCAATGCATTGCTGGTAGGTCTGAAGAAGTACGATGAGAATCTTGATACTGCCAAGAGTCTTGAGGTGGAGGAGGATCTTGATTCCTGCAGGGACAAGATCGTAACACTGCTTGATGAGGAGTATGGTTTGTCAGAGTCGCAGGCAAGGGAGCTTCTTGTTCTGGATAAGACTTCCTACACGGATAAGGTGGTTGCGATCGCCATGAAGAAGCAGTCATAACATAATGAGTCCCCAAGGACTCATATTAGGAGTTTCTTAGAAACTCCGTCATGCGCAGAAATCGTGCGCAGATATATGACATAGCAACAGCCCGGTGGGGGATTCCACCGGGCTGTTGCTATATATGTTCGTATTTATTCGTCATGAGAAACTATGATTTTCGCGGAAAACTTCGATCACCGCCAGTGCCGGTCTTAGTTGCCGGAAGCACCCTCATAGACTGCCTCGGTCGTACATTCGATACCGAGCTTTTTGAACGTGTTGTTATCGATCGCGGAAAGGATTGCCGACACATGAAGCTGGCAGCCGGACAGCTTTGGAAGCTGCTCGAGAGCAAGCTTGGCTTTCGGATCAGAAACAGCGCACATGGACAGTGCGATCAGCACTTCATCGGTGTGAAGACGCGGATTGCGGCTTCCGAGATAACCGGTCTTAAGCTGCTGGATCGGCTCGATAAAGGTGCGGGAAATCAGATGTTCTTTCTTGTCAATATTGCCAAGAACCTTGATCGCATTCAGAAGAACGGCAGAAGCAGGTCCAAGCAGATCAGAGGTTGATCCGGTTACGATCGATCCGTCCGGAAGCTCCAGTGCTGCAGCAGCGGAGCCGTTCTCGCGGGCAAGATCATTGGCGGCAGGTACGACAATGCGGTCGTTGACCGTGATCTTAGCCTGCTTCATGATCAACTCCTGCTTGTAAATCTCGTCATTCGTTGCCTCATCCTTGACAAAACGGTTCAGGGACTGATAGTAACGGCGGATGATTTCCTGACGGGAGGCTTCCCGGCAAGCTTCATCGTCGATGATGCAATTGCCTGCCATATTCACGCCCATATCGGTCGGAGACTTGTACGGACAATGACCGTAGATTCTCTCAAACATTGCGGCAAGTACCGGATAGATCTCAATGTCACGGTTATAGTTGACGGTCGTTTCGCCGTACGCCTCCAGATGAAATGGATCGATCATATTGACATCGTTCAGGTCGGCAGTCGCCGCTTCGTATGCCAGATTGACCGGGTGCTTTAACGGTATATTCCAGATTGGGAAGGTCTCGAACTTCGCATATCCGGCTTTAATACCGTTCTTGTTCTCATGGTAGAGCTGGGAAAGACAGGTTGCCATTTTGCCGCTGCCCGGTCCCGGAGCTGTCACGATCACAAGCGGACGTGTCGTTTCAATGTAGTCGTTCTTGCCATAACCTTCATCGCTGACAATTGTATCGATGTTGTTTGGGTAGCCCTCAATCGAATAATGATGGTAAACGTGAATACCGATCGCTTCTAGCTTCTTCTGGAACAGATCCGCCGATGGCTGACCGGCATAGCGGGTGATCACGACACTGCTCACATAGAGTCCCTTTTGCTGATAGACCTTGATCAGACGAAGTACGTCCTGATCATAGGTGATACCAAGATCGTGACGGATCTTATTGCGCTCAATATCGGCAGCATTGATGGAGATGATCATCTCTGCCTGATCGGCGAGCTGCAAAAGCATCTGAAGCTTACTGTCCGGTGCAAATCCCGGAAGTACGCGGGAGGCATGATAATCATCCAAAAGCTTTCCGCCAAACTCCAGATATAATTTGTCACCAAATTGTGCAATCCGTTCACGGATATGCGCAGACTGCATAGACAGGTATTTATCATTGTCGAAGCCAATACGTTTCATTGAGAATCTCCTTTGTGTATTATTCATATATATATCCTTTAAAATCGTAAGTGCCACATATGAGGATACCACATTGCGAAGAAAAAATACAGTATATTTACAGGGATTTCTTCAAAAAAAGAAGATGTGCGAAGCGGTGGATTTGTGGTAAGATAGCATTATCAATCAACAGAAGGAAATGTGTTTCGAGACCGGAAAGGGGTGACTAAAATGGAGTGGATCTATCCGATCCTTGGAAAGCAAAAGTGTCTGCCGTTTTATCTGTCCGGTGTCGGTGTTGCGGAGCCGGAATATCATGTAAGGCGGGAGGAAGGTCTGGTATCGCACCAGCTTTTATATACCAAAAGCGGGAAAGGTCATCTGCTTGTTGGCGGAGGAAGTTATGCACTGGAGCCGGGGAGCCTGTTTTATCTGGGACCGGGCATTCCGCATGAATATTATCCGTTGAAGGACGGGGAGTGGACCACCTGCTGGGTGGTTTTTCGCGGAGAATACCTGACAGCACTGCTGAAAGGGCTTGGGTTTGAGGGCTTTGTTTGCGACAAAAATATCGTCAATGAGAAAATAGAAAATATATTCTACCAGATACTTCAGGCGGCAAAGGATCCAATCCATGGAGATGAGCGCTGCTCCATGCTTCTGTACGAATATATTATGAATATCCGTCAGGCACTTCAGGAGAATCAAAAGTATGGAGGTCATGGGGCGAAGGATATCCTGCGCCGGGCGGTCGTGTATATCAATGAAAATTATGCGGATGACATTACACTGGAGGAGCTGGCGGGGATGAGTGGTGTGACCAAACAGCATTTCTGCCGCGTGTTCAAGGAGCAGATGCGGATGCGCCCGATGGAATATCTTGCCAGACGCCGCATGGCGGTTGCCCGTAATATGCTGTTCACCACAGAAGAAAGCATTGCGCAGATCGGCGAGGCGGTGGGATATGACAATCCGACCTATTTTGGAATGGTGTTTAAGAAATATGAAGGTATCACGCCGACAGACTGTAGAAAGAGACATGGCACAAGCCTGACATGGTAGCCATGTCTTTTTCTTTCTATTAAAGTAGAGCTTATTTTGAAAAAACAAATCATGAGAAAAATGTTCATATTACTGGGATGTCATAATTATTTTAGATTGTCAAATAGGTAATGAAATACTTATAATACAGACAGTAACAACACTTTATACATCATCGGTAAGGAGGAGTAAATAGTGAGAAAATTATTGAAAAAGGCAGGAGTTTGCTTGCTGAGTCTTTCTATGGTACTGACAAGTAATGTCGGTGTCAGTGTGGCGGGCATTTCCTCAAAGAAAGGGGCAGCAGTGGAAACGAAGACAGGAAGCATTGTGATTGATGGTACTGATATCAAGGCAGACAATGTGAATGGACTTACTTACAAGGGATTTGGTATGCTGAGTGCCAATTCGACCAGTGATCTGTTGATGGATTATAAGTCGCAGAATCCGGAAAAATATGCAGAGCTGATGCAGTATCTGTTTGGCGGAAAGTATCCGATCTTTACGCATGTGAAGCTGGAGATGGGTAATGACCGCAACAATTCGACCGGTGCAGAGAGTGCTACGATGAGAACGAAGGGTGAGAAAGCCAATGTTCTTCGTAATCCGGGATGGCAGCTTGCAGCGGATGCCAAAAAGATCAATCCGGATCTGAAGGTCAGCATCTTACGCTGGCGTACACCGGCGTGGGTGAAGAAGGATGAGGACCGGTACATCTGGTATAAGCAGAGTATTCTTGCCGCTTATGAGAAGTACGGTTATATGGTTGATTATATTAATCCGAATGTTAACGAAGCGTGGAGCGGTGCCGGCGATGTAAAATATACCAAGAAGTTTGCAAAATGGATCGCTGCAGAGAGTACAGCAACCATCAAGGATGAGAAGGCTCTGGAGCTTTTCAGGAAGATCAAGCTGGTTGTTTCTGACGAGGCAAATGTAGTCAGTGATTCCGTTGCAGAGACGATGAAGAGTGATCAGGAATTTATGGATGCCGTGGATGTAGTCGGTTATCACTATAAGACGGCAGATGACAATAACGGTGGAATGAAGTGGCTTGCCGAGGTCGTTGACAAGGAAGTATGGAACAGCGAGGAGCAGGCAACCTTCTCCAATTCCGCCTTCCGTCCGGCAACAACCGATAAGGCTCCGACTGTAGCAGGTACCGGTATTGGCGGTTCCGGAAGTGCACTTGAAATGGGCAATACCGTGATCAAGAGCTTCGTAGAGTCACGCCGCGGACATGTGATCTATCAGCCTGCGATCGGTGCTTACTATGAGGGCGCACAGTATTCCTTCAAAGAGCTGGTCAGCGCAAGAGATCCATGGTCCGGCTGGATGCATTATGATGCAGGTCTTCTTGTTCTGGCACATATCAGCAAGTTCGCAGTGACAGGCTGGGAGAACGAGGACAACACAGCAGGCATCTGGCGTGGTGTTCCATCCGCAAGTAAGGCGTCCGCTTATCAGGGGACAAGCAGTAATGCAGTCGATGGCCGTGCCGGTGGAGAAAACTACATGACACTGGCTGCACCCACAAAGGATAACTTCTCAACTGTGATCGTCAATGACAGCGAGTATCCGATGACCTACACTCTTCAGACGAAGAACATGAAGTTAGCGGCTGATCAGAAATTAGAGCTCTGGGAGACAAGAGCAGCTGATGACGGTGCATTTAACGAAAACTATATGAAATGCATTCAGGAGTTGTCTGCGGATGAGAATGGCGTATATTCCTTCGAGGTAAAACCAAACTCGGCAGTAACCGTTACCTCTCTTGACGTATCCGACAGCGAGGAGCACACAAAGGCAATGCCGGTAGAGGGCGAGCGTACCGTACTCGACACCGATGCGACCGGTGATGTACAGAATGTTGACGATGGATATTTATATGCAGATGATTTCGAGTATACCGGTAAGACAGTGCCTGTTCTTGACGGAAAGGGAGGGTTCACCGGAGAGACCGAGGATTACATCGAATCCCGTGGAGGACAGAAGGGTGCAATGGCACGTTACACGCACACCTTAAACGGTGCATTTGAGGTATATAAGAGCGGCAACGGCAACCATGTGCTGCGCCAGCAGGTGGATAAGCAGTCTACCGGCGTGGGAACAGCATGGAACAGTGGTGATCCTGTGACGTTGATCGGTGACTACCGCTGGACAAACTACACCGCATCCATTGATGCATTGTTTGAGCGTGAAGCAGAGAAGCAGTATGCACAGATCGGTATCCGTGAGACAGGAAGAACACAGAATCTTTCCAACTGTGCCGGATATTCACTCAAGGTAAACGATGATGGTACATGGATCCTGTACCGTGCAAAAATGGGCTCCACATCCACAAAGGCAACAGAGCTTCAGACAGGCTCCGTTGATGTAAAGCAGGTGGCACCGGGAACATGGTTCCAGCTTAAGCTTCGCGGCGAGGGCAACGTGATCAAGGCATATATCAATGATGTGCTTGTTGCAACCTATGAGGACAGCAATCCGATCACCTCAGGTCGTGTGGCGATCGGAAGCGGCAACACTTATACAAGATTTGATAATCTGGCAGTAACAAAGATCAAGGGCTATGCACCATATTACAATGAATATATTGACAACATGGAGACTTATGATCTGACACCGGAGAAGAATGCAAAGCTGATCTACAACAACAGATGGTCTCTTACCTGTGCAAACCAGGGAATGTTTACCTATCAGAGAAGTGCTTCCTACAGCACGGGAACAGGCGCAAAGCTTACTTATACTTTCACGGGAACAGGTCTTGAGCTGTTAGGCTACAACAAGGCAGATGCAGGTACATTAAACGTAACTGTGGATGGCGAGAGCTACGCAAAAGGAGCGAAGCTTTGGGTTGCAGACAATATGTGTACGGCATATCAGATCGACGGCCTTGAGGATACAGAGCATACGGTATCCATTGAGGTGGCAAGCGGTGGCCTTGCCGTGGATGCAGTAGCAGTCATCGGTTCCGTGTATAACGGAGAGGAAGTAACAATGACTCCAAAGGTTGGAACAGAAACAGGACTTCCGGAGGAAGAGCTCCCGACAGAGCTGACCGAAAATGTAGTACCTGATATTGGCACACCAAGCCCGTCGCCGAGCCGGGAACCGGAGCAGTCAGCAGTACCTTCACAGGAGCCTGCACCAAGCCCTACGGCAACAGCAGTGCCATCGGCAGCTCCATCACAGGATCAGCCTGCAGCTCCTGCTGCATCTTCCGTTCGGAAGGGATACAGCTTTACGGCACAGGGAATGACCTATGTGGTGACAGATGCAGCGAAAAAGACCGTGTCACTTAAGGCACCGGCAAGCAAGAAGCTTAAGACGGCAGCAGTACCGGCAATGGTTAAGACGACTGCAGACGGAACAACCTATTCCTTCCGTGTGACAGCGATTTCCGATAAGGCGTTCGCAGGCTGCAGTGCGCTGAAGAAGATCACGATCGGCAAGAATGTAACCTCCATCGGAAAGGAAGCATTTGCAAAGGATAAAGCCTTAAAGAAGATCGTGATCAAGTCCACCGGGCTTACAAAGGTTGGTAAGAATGCAGTCAAGGGCATTTCCGCAAAGGCAAAGATTTCCTGTGGAAAGAATGTAAAGGCTTACAAGAAGCTCTTTACCGCCAAAACAGGTTATAAGAAATCAATGAAGATCGGAAAATAAAAAGACTGTGAAACAACAGGATCCGATTGGAAAATAAGATGTTACGACAGGTCTGGAATGACGAAATTCCAGACCTGTTTTTTCGATATAATGTGCGCAGATATATAATATCATTTCGGATATTTGCAAATATCGCGTTTGTGTCATAGATCTGCCATAATTTGCTTGCAAAATGGATTTAATACATTTATAGTATCATGTAAGGGAAAGCAGTTGGGGATTTTTACAGAAGAGGAGGTACTTTATGAAAATGAAATGGAAAAGAATCACGTTTGTACTGGCACTTGCGATGACATTTGCCATGGGAGGGATGACCGGAAAAGCCATGGCGGCTGATCTGGTGGTCAACGAGCAGAATTTCCCATCAGAATGGCTTAGAAATCTGATGAAGACGCCGCTTTACGATGTGAATGGAGACGGAATCCTGTCGGAGAAGGAGATTCAGAACATAACCTGTCTTACGAATGCGTCTTGCAAGCTGAAAGGAAAAGATACGCTGGCGGTATCACCATTATACAGCGATTATTTGTATTACGATAAGATCATATCCGGCAATGATCTGACCGGAAAGGATATTGCCGATACCAGAGGACTGGAACATCTGACTGCCTGTCAGAAGCTTGCACTGGCGGGAGTGTCCTGCAACAGGCTGGTGATCGATCATATGCCGCAGTCATTGCAGGAAATATATCTGACCGACTCCGTGATCGATACGCTGCAGGTGTCCGGAGAAGGCTTAGACAGGCTTTCCTTCCCGGGCTTTTATGAGGGAGATCTCAGCACAGGCTGGGGATCATATTATGTGGAAACAGAATATGGTGTAGAAGAGGTTGCACGGGTGGCATCCGGTGTGGCTGTGACAAAGGTAAATCATCTGGATGTATCCGGCTGCACGGGACTGCGTGGCTTATATTGCGACTCGCCGACTTTGGATACACTGGATGTCAGTAAGAATACAGAGCTGCTTACGCTGCAGTGTAATGGCAATCAGTTAAGAGAACTGGATCTTAGCCAGAACAAAAAGCTGACCAATCTGGGGTGTGGACATAATCAATTGACACAGCTTGATCTCAGTCAGAATACACAGCTTGAGATAGTCAACTGTTCGTTTAATCAGCTTACAACGTTAAACATCCGTCAGAATAAAGGACTGATGGCATTGGATGCCTCTTTTAACCAGCTGTTACAGCTCGATATCAGCCGACTTCCATCGTTAAGCAGTGTAATGTGCGGTAATAACAAGCTGACAAAGCTGATCTGCACCACGAAAAGTCCGGTGACTTTGCTGGATGTACATAAAAATAGTCTAAAGACACTCAATCTGTCTAAAATGACAAAGCTGCGTAATCTTCAGGCTGCCGGGAACCGTTTGAAAAGGCTTGATCTGCGTCGGAATAAAAACTTATTATGGCTTTCCTGCCGTAACAATAAGATTACAAAGATTTCTCTGCCGGATGCTGATATCTGGAGCAAAGGATACAATGAGCAGCTTTCCAGTGAATCAAACTATTATAGAAGTCTTTTTGATGGCAATCCGATCCGGGTGGCAGACCTGTCACAGAGCAGAAATTTCAAAAACATTCATAAGAAAAATGTCATCAATCTGATGAACGGAAAATATTTCTGGTGGTATGATCTCGAGACCGGAAGATATATCCGCAGGGAAACGAAGAAACCGGTTGAAAAGATCATTGCCAGCAAAAAGCTTGCCGTAAAGGATCGTAACTGGCTTAAACGACAGGCAAAAAAGTATGGTGTAAAGGTGGTATATCGATAAAATACGGGGAAAGGAATCTGGTAGTGGCAGATTGCCAGGGGAAATGGATCAATGAGCGAAACTATTTTAGAGGTAAATAATATTCACAAGAGCTACACAACGGGAAAAGAATCGTTTGAGGCTCTGCGCGGAGTGTCCTTATCGCTGGAGCAGGGGGAAATGATCGCAGTCATGGGAAGCAGCGGCTCCGGCAAGAGTACGCTGTTACATATCCTCGGAGCGATGGATGCAGCCGATGAAGGAGAAATCCGGCTGAATGGGGAGCTTCGAGAAGATTATGGAACAGAGCCGGCGGCGACCAGGATCCGTGCAGAACAGATCGGATTTATCTTTCAGGACTTTAACCTGATCCAGGATCTGACGGTAGAGGAGAATGTGGCACTGCCTCTGATGCTTGCCGGGGAAAAGAATCGTGTCATCTGGGAGAAGACAGATCAGATGTTGGAGAAGGTGGGAATCCTTGATAAGAAAAAGAATGCTGTCACAGAGCTTTCCGGAGGTCAGCGCCAGCGCGTTGCCATAGCGAGGGCATTGATCACGGAACCAAAGCTGTTGTTAGCGGATGAACCTACCGGCAATCTCGATTACAATACCTCGATTGAGATCATGCAGCTTTTTCTCGAGCTGCAGCAGGAGAAGGATCACAGCATTATCATTGTGACGCATGATGCCATGGTGGCAGCATATACCGACCGCATTCTGTTTTTGCATGACGGACTGGTTCGTGATGAGTATCGTTGTCAGAAAAACGGGAATGATATGGACCGGATTGTTGATAAATTTAAGATGTTGTCCCTGAAGAAAGGGCGGTGATGGTATGCAGTGTATTGTGAAGCTTGCCGTCACATTTCTGAAGAGAAGCCGTTTTTTAACGATAACCTGTATTTTAAGCATCTTTTTTGCGGATTTTCTTTGTGTCAGTATGTTTCAGCTTTCTGCAAATGCAAAACAGAAATATGAAGAGGGAGTTCTGGAAGAATATGGAGATTTTCAGATAGGAGTTTCCACGGAGGATGGAAGTTATTTTACGTCCGAGGAAATCAAAAAGATCAAAGCACTGGATCAGATCACCGGTTATACGGACGGATTTTACCGGGAACTGGAAGAAGATCAGGATATTTATGCATTGGGAGTGAAGGATGATGCCATTAACCGGAGCCGTTATAAATATTCTTTTCCGGTAAAGGGCAGCAAAGTGGTTATCAATGAATATCTGGCAAGAAAATATCAGGTGGGACAGGGAGATACCTTTCAAATAGGCAAAAAGACATTTGAAGTAGGAGAGATTCTGCGAAATGATTCGTATACAGATCAGAGAAGGTGTATGGTGATCATGGAGCGGGATGCGCTTCATAAATTTCTGGGAGATAGTAAGGGAAAGAGCAATTATATGCTTTTGCAGTGTCCAGATGAGGAGACTTCAGGGCTTAGCAGTCGTTTAGAGAAAATGTCTGAGAATTTTTCTGTGTTTACAGTGAAAGAGGATGAAACGGTGAAAAAATTGTTCAAAATCTTTCAGGCGATGATACAGATACTTTCCGGCGTTGTGGTATTGATCAGTGGAATGTTTATTGTGAGCAATTTCCACGAATATCTTCGGAAATATCGGCGAGATATGGCAGTGATGCGCACGGTTGGTGCATCGAAGAAACAGATATCCTTGTTTTTCGGTGTGATGTCTTTATTTTTGAGTCTGGTCGGCTGTGGTCTGGGGATGCTTTGCACTGTTTTCTTTGACCGCTGTCTTTTGTCAATGCTTAATCACAAACTAAATCTTTTTGAAGGAAATGTGACAATCCGGTGGGGAAGTCTTTTTGGAATTACCGGTCTGATCTTTATAATTTTTAACGGCATTGTACTGTTCTTTTTTATTCGTGGTCAGAGTGTACTGCCGATTCAGGTATTTCAGGAAACGGGAAGTCATAAGGTGAGCCGATTCAGACCACGTATGACATGGCTTCGCAGGATGATCGGTACACCGGGATATCTGGCAGTAAAGCTGGCTTTGCCAAAGCTTGCACAGAACTTTTTTATTATTTTGATCATTGCACTGCTTACTATGTTTTCTTATGTGGGTGTGAGTTTTCTGGGACTTCTCCAGAACAATGATATGGCTTATGTGAAATCCGTTACCCACGAAGCTGATTATATGGCAGACTGGATAGATGATACGCAGTGGATTCCCTTTGATCAGGTTCAAAAATATGCCGACCGGATCCGAAATGAGGCGAAAACTACAGGTTATTATCAGATCCGGGTGAATTCCTGGGGATGCAAAAACATACCGGATAATATCAGGATTTTGTATGCAACGGATCTTAAGGAATATTTTCGGATCAATGCCTCCTTTTACAAAAACAAGTGGAAAGGAGACGAAGCGGACTATATTGTCATGACTCCGGAAACCATGAAAAGCAAAGGATATCATGAGGGAGACAAGATTACTCTGGGGACTGGTCTGCTCAAAAAGAAAAAGACATATGTGATTCTGGAGGCAGCCAATAATCTCATGGCGGGTTTGGATACGGAAGACCAGACTTATATTGATGTGAACGATGTGAATGAAAAGGAAGCTGCAGATCCGGCTCTGGGAGGAACCGGGGAGGCATTCTTTTATATCTGGGAAGGTCCGAACTCGGTGAAAACGGTACTGGAGGAGATCTCCGGGGAAAATCAACAGATTACATGGATGGATTATCATGAGAGGATGAAGCAGGAGAATGAGATATTCAAACAGAGATCCGTCATGATCCGTCTGGTGCTTGGAATGCTGAGTCTGGTTGCTGGGATTGGCTGGCTCAATTCAGCGAGAGGAATGCTTTATTCCCGACGAAAAGAATTTCAGACTTTACGAATATTGGGATTTTCAAAAGGAAAGATTTATACGGTTGCCTGGATACAGATCGGAATTTATCTGCTGATCGGAATTGCGGCAGGAGTTTTGATCGGCGATATGGCGATACGGAATATATTCCGGGATGGCGTGATCGATGGAAGCAGTATTCAGGTATATTGGAAGAATGTGGCAGGGATTACGGGATATTTGCTTTTGCTCGCGGTGAGTCTGGGATTTACAATCAGGGATGTGGTAAAGCAGGCTGGAAACTGAAATTGTAGATGGTGAATAAAGAGATTGAAAAAGAATATAATTATACCATAATTAAGGAGGTGTATGCTATGCCACAAATAATTCCGATTAAAGATTTGAAGAATACATCAGAGATTTCTGATATGTGCCACAAGACAGAGGGACCAATCTAACAAAAGTCTCAGATTATGAAGTGGTGAAAGGCTTACGAAAAGCACACAACCGGAACGACTACGAGAAATGATAATGGGGTGATTTTGGACTAAAAGTCCAATGCAATTATGTTTTCCATAAGGTATCATTAAATGAAAAAGGAGGATATTTTATGGGAACGAATTTTTATTTGATGAGCAAAAGTAAGAAGCTGATGCGAGAGTATTTTGCTGTTGAAAAAGATTATGGATTTACAGATGAAGAATATCAAATTGTAGACGAACCATACCTTGGTTATCAAGTCCATCTTAATAAATTAAGCATAGGATGGCGTCCGTTGTTTCAAAAACATAGGAAAATCAGAACATTTAAAGAACTTGAAGACTTTTGTTTGAAAAACAATAATATAGTTGGAATTTATGATGAATATGGCAAGAAGTATACATGGAAACAGTACCAGGACAGAATCTACAGACATAGTCAGTGTAAACCGGAACCTTTCAAATGGGTGTATAAAGCAGATACTTTATTTAATGATCGTAGAGCAACATTACACACGGTACCGTGTACCGAGCAGGAAGCAGAGATATACACGCCATTTTGTCACAGGATTTATAACGAAGGAGAAAGGCAGGCGTGCAGACATTTTAAGATATATGAAAGACATTGGACTCATATAAAATATTGGGAAGATCCGGATTATCCATTTGATTGGACGGAAGGAGAATTTTGCTGAAGGAGATGAATACTTATGTATAAAAATATTGACATGACGAAAACAGGAATTTTGTTGAAAGAGACAATTAAAAAGGG
>NZ_DBLXSO010000046.1:0-24452 GCF_057878315.1 Jutongia sp.
GAAAAGCATAGTGATTTATACTTATGTTGTTCAAAGAGTAGAGGGGACGTTGTAAAGGAAAGTTTCAAGAAAATGTTAGAAAAAGGCATGTACAAGGCTGATTTATTTGCAGACTTGTTATATATTGAGAGCAGATAGCTCCCTACGCTGCTCGAATAATATCACATACCTCACTGTGGTGGACAGATGGCAACGCTGATAAAGCGGCTAAGATGTGAAAACAATTAAAATTGGTAACATTGATACGACAAACGCTTTTGAAAACTTAGAAGATGCCTTTAGAATTGGATTGATATGTGGTTTGGTAGAAAGTAAAATTGGTGTTAATGTATACAAAAAAGCAGTGGAGTTAATAGGAGGGCAATCATAGAATAAGTCAACTTTAGAAATTGTGTGCACATCCTCACAGTGCTATACTTAAATCGCTATAAAAGGAAATAGGCTATCAACGATGTTCAGAACGAAATTTAGAACGGAAAGCAGCAAAAACTGTCTCAAACCCAATGAATAGCTATCTAAAATAACGGAAAAACAATTCTAGATCATAAACCTTATCATCGAAACTGAATCTATCTAGAAAGTGTTTGAGGAACAGAAGAACACTCTGCAAGAAAAGAAAGCTGTACTGAAGACTATGAGAAGACGAGATAGTATTTTTGAGTTCAGTATTCCAACAACCAGTCAATCACATTCACAACCTTTATTCCATCATAATTCCCAAGTGAAAAGCGATCCAGAGTCAGGACAACTTTCTCATAATTATCCGGGATGCTTCTCAGTGGTCTCATTTCTCTTTCAAAGGTTTCTTCAGCTGTCATATCTGCAGTTACCTGATAGTAGGTAAGTACACCTTCTTTTTGTACGACAAAGTCTACTTCTGTGGTACCATATTTTCCGATATTGATCTTGTATCCTCTTCTCATAAGCTCGAGAAATACTATGTTTTCAATAGTAAAACCAAGATCGTAACGCTTTCTTGGGAGAATGTGATTTCGAATTCCCATATCTACCATATACAGCTTATTATTGATCTTTAGGAGCTGCTTACCGACAATGTCAAAGCGCTCTACGGAATAAAATATAAACGATTCTTTTAAAGCGTCTACATAATCGCTGACGGTGTTTTGTGAAATTTTTCTTCCGGACGAGGTCAGGTAATTGGTTATGCTTTTCATGGATACGGGGCTGCCAATTACGCTCGCTAAATATCGTGCGATATTTTTTAACAATGCGATATCTGTGATTTTTCGTGTATTGCCTTCTTTTTCTTTTCTTAACTGTCGCTGCTCAATATCTTTTACAATAACTGTGTTGTAGATTCCCTCCAGGTACTGATCTACTTTCTCGTCTGTTCGGTTCATCGCTGCTACATATGGGATTCCCCCTGTTTTCATAAACTCTGCAAAGGCTTCCTCTTTTGGCAATCCGGTCTGTGCAATGTATTCACGGAATGAAAATGGTAACATTTTTATTTCCGTATAACGACCCGACAACAATGTTGCAAGTTCACTTGACAGCATATAAGCATTCGAGCCGGTGATATATATGTCTACCTGATCTTTGATGGAAAGGCTGTCAACGACTTTTTCAAACGCTGGAACTTCCTGAACCTCATCCAGAAAGATATAGGTCATCTTATCGGTACACAGCCGTTCTTTGAGATAACGATATAATTCCATATAGTCTTTTAGTGGTTCATAATCCAGATTTTCGAAATTAATGGAAATAATCTGCTCAGGTGCAACGCCTTCTGCTAATAGTTTCTGTTGATACTGTTCCAGAAGTACAGATTTTCCACAGCGGCGAATTCCGGTCACTACTTTAATCTGCTGTTCATCCTTCCATGCCCAAAGCTGATCAAGGTATTCTTTTCGTTCAACCATATCTTCATTCCTCCTTTTTCCTAATATAGCATATTATATGCGAAAAATCAAAATAGTTTCCCATTTTGGAAACTTTTTGCGATTTTCAACCATTGCAATACACTTTTTGTAATGCTATACTTTAACCAAAGTGTTGAATTTGGGAGCCGTGTGGGATCACGATCTGGGATACCACGCGGCTTTTTGAATTTACGCATACCAGGGAGGAGTGAACGCAGTATGTTAGACAGAACACCAAGGGTATTTATATCGTATTCATGGACATCGACGGAGTTTCAGCAGCGTGTCAGAGAGCTGGCGGAGAGTCTGCGTCAGGACGGCATCGATGTCAAACTGGATCTATGGGATCTGAGGGACGGACAGGACAAGTATGCTTTTATGGAGCAGTGTGTGACGGATCCGGATATCGACAAGGTTTTGATCATCTGTGACAGCGGCTATGCGGCGAAAGCGGACAGGCGGCAGGGTGGCGTCGGAGATGAAACAACGATCATATCGGCGGAGGTATATGGACACACAGCGCAAGAAAAGTTTGTGCCGGTTATTATGGAGCGGGATGAACACGGGGAGCCGTATATGCCTGCGTATCTGAAAAGCCGGATGTACCGTGATCTGTCGGGAGACCGATATCCGGAGGAATATCAGGCGCTTGTCAGAAATATTTATGAGAAGCCGTCTTACCGGAAGCCGGAGCTTGGAACAAGACCGGGCTGGCTGGATGAGGAGGAATCCAGTGAGCTGTTTTCTGTGAAGAAAGCGGGAAAGGCGGCAGCGGGCGTGAAGCAGAATCTGTTGAATCCGGTGACAGAGCGGGATTTTATTGATGTTTATCTGGAAGCGCTGAAATCCTTTTACCGGCCGCAGGTTACAGCGGAAGAGTATATGCGGGATTTTGGAGCGATGAAGGAGTACCGGGATGCGTTTCTGGATTATGTTAAGAGGATCAGCACAACGACGGAGCATATTGGGACATTTCTGGCAGATGCGTTTGAGAAAATGTACAATACCCTTAATAATGCAGAGACATTTTCCTCTGAAATAAATGGGGGAGGCAGGAGAAGCTTTGATATTTTCTGTGTGCATCTGTGGGAATTATTTATCTGCACGACGGCATATTTTCTGCAGATCGAAGCATATGAAAGTCTGAATGAGCTGCTGGTACATACTTATTTCCTGCGTATGTCTCCACATGACAGCAGGGTGAAGCCGTCCAGCTATGAAAGGCTGTGTTACCGCTCGGAGATGCTGGAGGATGTGATAAAGCCGACGCTTCCGGGCGATCTTAGCCGCAAATATACTTTGGCGGGGCATTATCTTTGCGAACAACGGGATTATCTGCCGACATTTACAGGGAAACGGATCGCGGAGGCGGATCTGTTCCTTTATCAGGTATTTCGGGGGCTTGATCTGGGCGAACTGGGACTGCAGGCGTATGTATGGTTTCCGATCTGCTATATTTATGCGGACAATAATGATTCGATCTGGAAGAAGCTGCAGTCAAGACGATTTTGTGAAAAGATCATGCCGTTATTTAGCGTGAGCACGATAGAAGCGTTAAAAGAACGTCTTTCCCGCTGCATTTCGGACAGAGAGGTACGTTACAACGGAAACTGTTGGGAAAGTGCATCGGCGATATTAGATATTGTAAAGCTTGATGAGGTGGGGCGTTTGCCGTAAGGATGAGTAAAGAAAGTGATGGCAATGTGTTTCACAGAATGGATCGGATGAGATGGGAATCTAACTTGCTATTTTCCCGTGTCAATGGTAAAATCATTGTTATATATGTGGTCAGAACCCCATATATAATGGAAAACAGAACATATTATGATGATTGTGATTAAGAAGAGGAGATTAAAATATGTGTGGTATTGTAGGTTATATCGGGAGTAAACAGGCAGCACCGATCCTGTTGGACGGTCTGTCAAAGCTTGAGTACAGAGGTTATGATTCTGCCGGCATTGCTGTGCGGGATGGTGCAGATAAGTTTAAGGTAGTTAAGGCAAAGGGACGTCTGAAAGGTCTGATCGAGAAGACCGATGAGGGGCGTGCAGTGCCCGGTACCTGTGGTATTGGTCATACGAGATGGGCAACACACGGCGAGCCGTCCGAGCTCAATGCACATCCGCATATCAGCGATGATGGCAATGTGGTTGGCGTCCACAATGGTATCATTGAGAATTATCAGGAGTTAAAGGTGAAGCTTTTGAAGAAGGGATATGAGTTTTATTCTTCTACCGATACCGAGGTGGCTGTGAAGCTGGTGGATTATTACTATAAGAAGTATGAGCATACACCGGTGGATGCGATCAATCATGCAATGGTTCGTATCCGTGGCTCTTATGCACTGGCTTTGATGTTTGCGGAGTATCCGGAGGAGGTCTATGTGGCACGCAAGGACAGTCCGATGATCATCGGTGTGTCTGAGGGCAACTGCTATGTGGCTTCGGATGTACCGGCAATCCTGAATTATACAAGAAATGTTTATTATATCGGTAATCTGGAGATCGGACGTCTTGCAGCAGGGAAGGCAACCTTCTATAATCTGGATGGCGATGAGATTGAGAAGGAACTGGTTGAGATCAAATGGGATGCAGAGGCTGCCGAGAAGGGCGGCTATGAGCATTTCATGATGAAGGAGATCCATGAGCAGCCAAAGGCAATCATGGACACGATGAATTCGAAGTTAAAGGATGGTCGGATCGATCTGTCTGATGTGGGTCTTTCTGAGGAGGATATTAAGAGTATTGCGCAGATTTATATTGTTGCGTGCGGTTCTGCGTACCATACGGGTGTTGTGACACAGTATGTGATGGAGGATCTGGCAAGAGTTCCGGTACGCGTGGAGCTGGCGTCTGAGTTCCGTTACCGTAACCCGATCCTGAATAAAGATGATCTTGTGATCGTGGTGAGCCAGTCCGGTGAGACGGCAGATACCCTTGCCGGTCTTCGGCTGGCGAAGGAGCAGGGCGTGAAGACGCTTGGTATCGTAAACGTGGTAGGTTCTTCGATCGCAAGAGAGGCGGATAATGTATTCTATACGATGGCAGGTCCGGAGATCTCGGTTGCTACCACAAAGGCATACAGTGCACAGCTGATCGCAGGATATATGCTTTCGGTTGAGTTTGCGAGAGTGCGCGGTACGATCAACGAGGAGCAGTATCAGGGCTATATTGCAGAGATGCAGACGCTTCCGGAGAAGATTGATAAGATCATTGAGGATAAGGAGCGCATCCAGTGGTTTGCTGCAAAGCAGGCAAATGCAAAGGATATTTTCTTTGTGGGTCGTGGCATTGATTATGCGATCTGTATGGAGGGAAGCTTAAAGCTCAAGGAGATCAGTTATATTCACTCTGAGGCATATGCTGCCGGAGAGTTAAAGCATGGAACGATCAGTCTGATCGAGGATGGTATCCTTGTGATCGGTTCTCTGACGCAGGATTCCCTGTATGAAAAGACGATCAGCAACATGGTAGAGTGCAAGAGCCGTGGAGCTTCTCTGATGGGGCTGACGAATTTTGGCAATTATTCGATCGAGGATACGGCGGACTTTGTTGTTTATGTTCCAAAGACAGATCCTCATTTCGCAGCAAGTCTGGCGGTTGTTCCGTTGCAGCTTCTGGGATATTATGTATCCGTGGCAAGAGGTCTGGATGTCGATAAGCCGAGAAATCTGGCAAAGAGTGTAACGGTAGAGTAGTATTACAAAGAATTATTTTGAGGGCAAAACGCTGGTTTTGCCCTTTTTCTGAAAAAACAGTAATTCTTTGTCAGAATGCGAATCACGATTCATCGCATAGGGGAGTACTGCATACAATACATAGACGATATTTTCGATGTAGGAAACCATATCATGGAAAATGATGAAAAACTGGATTCGGAATTTCGGTTTGCACTGGATCTGTCGGAGCGTGAACGGGAGCAGAGCAGTACATTGAACACGGGCTTTGATGAGGCGACGGCAACATGGCGGGTGATCGTTCGATATTATGGAGATCTGTATGAGGTGGAGCGGCAGCTTCCGGGAGTGCAGGTGATCCCGTTATATCATCAGTATGGGATCGTGCGGGTGCCACAGGAGCAGTTAGAGGCGTTGGCGGCGATTCCGCAGATACAATATATGGAGAAACCAAAGGAGGTTTACTTCTCTCTGGAAGCAGGAAGAAGTGCCTCCTGTATTAATTTAGTCCAGGGAAGGGAAGCACAGGAGGAGCAATTTGACGGAAATGTCGGAGTGGAGTCAGGAGCACCTGTGCAGGGAAGTGGTCTTACCGGAAATGGTGTGATCGTCGGTATTGCGGATTCGGGTATTGATCTGACACATCCGGCGTTTCGAAGAAGTGACGGCAGTACAAGGATTTTAAAGCTGTGGGATCAGACCGTCCAGCCGGAGGCAGGGACGGATCAGAGAGCACCGGAGCACTACCGGCATGGTGTGGAGTGGAACCGGGAGCAGATCAATGCAGCCTTACAGGGGTCGCAGGAATATGGCAGGCTTCCGGGTGATACCGGCTCGGCGCACGGAACTGCGGTGGCTGGTGTGGCGGCGGGCAACGGCTCCGGTTCGGCAGGACGGCGTTACCGGGGAATTGCGGTGGACAGTCCGATCATTTTCGTAAAGCTGGCATCGGGCGGGGAAGGCTTTTCCAGGACCACGGAGGTGATGGAGGCACTTGATTATATTGTGCGGGAAGCGCAGAAGGCGGATATGCCGGCAGCCATAAATTTAAGCTATGGCAACAACAATGGCGCGCATGACGGGAACAGTTTGTTTGAGGGCTATATCACACAGCTTGCCGGGGTATGGAAAAATGTTATATCTATTGCATCGGGCAATGAGGGGGATTCCAGACATCATGCCAGAGTGAAGCTTGCAAGCGAACCGCAGCGGGTACAGTTTGTGATCGGTCCGGGGGAGAGCAGCCTGAGTCTGCAGTTATGGAAACAGTATACGGATGACTTCTCAATCTTTCTGGAATCTCCGGATGGAAGCCGGGTGCTGGTGGAGGATACAAGAGAAGTCAGAAGATATGAACTGCAGAATGCGTCGGTTTATGTGTATTATGGCGAGCCGACGCCGGCGCAGATCAAGCAGGAGATATATCTGGAGTGGATTCTGCCGGAGAATACAGCAGGCAGTCTGCCGGAAGGAATCTGGGGTTTATGGCTGATCCCGGAAAAAATTGTTGGAGGGATGGTTGATCTATGGCTTCCGTCCACAGAGCGGATCGGGTTTTCCACCGGATTTCCGGAGCCGGAGCCGGATACGACGTTGACGATTCCATCCACGGCGGACGGAATTATTGCGGTGGGAGCGTATGATGTGGCAAGGGATGCGGTGGCTTCCTTTTCGGGAAGGGGGGATACCGCGGATGGGCGAAAGGCACCAACGCTTGTGGCACCGGGAGTTGGTGTTGTGACGGCGGCACCGGGAGGTGGCTATACAGTACGAACCGGAACCTCGATCGCCGTACCGTTTGTAACCGGATCGGCGGCACTTATGATGGAATGGGGAATTGTGCAGGGAAATGATCCGTATCTGTACGGAGAGAAGGTGAAAGCGTATCTGATCAAAGGGGCAAGAAGGCTTCCGGGGCAGGAAAAGGTTCCCGACAAAAAGGCAGGCTGGGGAGCATTATGCTTATCCGACAGCCTGCCTTAGGTGCGAATTTGTGATTTAATCATTCCAAAATCCAGATGCTTCGCATCTGTCGCGCGTTGCGCTTTAAGAATTTGTGACTTTATAAGCGTCCGTCCCTGATGAAGCCGGCGAGTTCCTGCGCGAAATAGGTAAGATATATATCGGCACCTGCGCGCTTTGCCGCAATCGCGGTTTCACAGATGATCGCATCCTCGTCGATCAGTCCGAGACTGGCGGCACCTTTGATCATTGCATATTCGCCGCTGACGCTGTAGGCGGCCATCGGAACATTTGTCCGGTCTTTGATCTCGCGGATCAGATCGCCGTAGATCATTGCCGGTTTGACCATAATGATATCGGCACCCTCATCAATATCGGCAAGAGCTTCCTTCATGGCTTCGCGGCGGTTGTGGAAGTCCATCTGATAAGTGCGGCGGTTGCCAAACTGTGGTGCAGAATCTGCGGCATCACGGAATGGACCGTAATAGGCAGATGCAAATTTGACGGCGTAGGACATGATCGGTGTATTGACGTGACCGTGCTCATCGAGACACTGACGGATCGCAGCAATTCTGCCGTCCATCATATCGGAAGGGGCAACCATATCGGCACCTGCCTCCACCTGGGAAAGCGCGATCTTCGCCAGATAGGAGAGTGTGGCGTCATTGTCCACATCATGGTCATGGATAATACCGCAGTGACCGTGAGAGGTGTATTCACACATGCAGACATCGCCGATCAGATACATTTCCGGATAATGCTTTTTGGCTTCGCGGAAGGCTCTTTGGACAATGCCGTTGTCGTCATATGCCTGGCTGCCGGTCTCATCCTTATGCTCCGGAATGCCAAAGAGCATGATCTTATTGACTCCGGCATCAAGTAACTGCTCCAGCTTCTCGCCCATGCGGTCGACGGTATAACGGTTCTGACCGTACATGGATGGGATTTCCTCGACCCGATTCTGACCATCCATAACAAACATCGGATAGATAAGCTCAGAGCAGTTCATATGTGTTTCCTGTACCATCCGGCGAAGACGTTCGTCAGTGCGCAGTCTTCTGCCTCTCATAAATTCTGTCATAATTATTCAGACTTCCTTTCTAATACTTGTGTTTTGAATCCATAAAAAAGGGCAAAACCAGCGTTTTGCCCTTGATTTCCTCCTCGTTACGAGCATTTTCCTATGCCATAACAAAAGGAAAGCATGCTTCCCTATGTGTGGAAAACATGCTTTTTCAGTGCCTCAAAGCTTTCTTTGCTGATAACGTGTTCCATGCGGCACGCATCCTCTGTGGCGATCTCCTTCGGGACACCAAGCTTTACAAGCCAGCTTGATATCAGTTGATGTCTCTCATAGATCATCTCAGCGATCTCGCGACCAGAGTCTGTTAAATATATGTATCCGGCATCAGTTACAGTAATATGCTGCTTCTGACGAAGATTCTTCATTGCAATGCTGACACTTGACTTCTTAAAGCCAAGCTCGGTAGCAACGTCAACAGAACGAACAACCGGCAGGCGCTTACTCAGAACTAAAATTGTTTCAAGATAGTTCTCGGCAGATTCGGTATTTGCCATAAATATACTCCTCCATACCTTTCTTATTGATTCTTATAGAGTGAATCAAATATTGTTTGAAACGAGTATAACACTTTTTATAAAAGAAAACAAGAAAATAAAGTGAAAAAAGTTCTTGACATCTA
This sequence comes from Jutongia sp., assembly GCF_057878315.1. Taxonomy (NCBI): domain Bacteria; kingdom Bacillati; phylum Bacillota; class Clostridia; order Lachnospirales; family Lachnospiraceae; genus Jutongia; species Jutongia sp. Next base: position 9,225 of record NZ_DBLXSO010000046.1, read on the forward strand.
ATAGATGTTAGCGTATACTAACTGCTGTAAGTGATAAATAAGTCAATATCATTTACAAGATTGAATGAAAGCGGATCTGACAGATACTTTCATTGTGGAGGTTTTGCAAAATGATGCAGAAGGATTTGATTATTCAAAAGTTAAGAGAACAGGGCTGTCGTATTACGAAGCAGCGTTTGATGATTTTGGATATCATCCTGCAGGAGGAGTGTTCCTGCTGTAAGGAAATCTATTATAAGGCGTCAAAGCTGGACAGCAGAATTGGTTCCGCAACCGTGTACCGTATGATCAACACATTGGAGGAGATCGGAGCCATCAGCAGAAAGAATATGTATAAGGTTTCCTGTTCCATGGACTGCGCAGCAGATTGTGGTCACGCATGTACAATTGAACTGGAGGACGGCTCAAAGCTTCAGTTTTCCGAGCAGAAGATGAGTCAGATCATTCAGTCAGGACTGGCTGCCTGTGGGTATGCCGTAGAACACAGCGTAAAGGGCTTTACGAAGGGGGCTGTATGTCACCATGATGAGCTGACGCTGAAGGAAAGCGCAGGTCTTTCATAGACACTGCCGTTGATAAGCTTACAAGAACATATAACATATGCCAAGGGGCAGAGAAATTGTATGATTTCTCTGCCCCCTCCTTTTGCCCTTTTTGTGTGAATGGACTTTTGGGTTTATAACCATTATAATAAGATAGATCAGTTATGATCTGTACCGGAAATGGGACTATGTTATGCCTGCATCATAAAAATGGCAGGCAGGGAAGGAAGATAGAATTATTATGATCACTAGCGAGAATAATGCTAAGATAAAGGAACTCATAAAGCTCCAGAAGAATGCGAGACACCGCAGAAAGGAGGGACTATTTGTTGCGGAGGGGATCAAGCTAGTGCAGGAGGCTGCACAGTATGGCAAACTCAGACAGGTCCTGATCAGGGAAAGTCTGTGGCATGAACGCTGGAAGGATGCACCGGAGAGTGAGATCGCAAAGGAGTTTTGCGTTGATGGAAACCGGGTCGGTGTGGACACAGCACCGGATGCGGTGTTTGATATGGCGGCAGATACGGTGACTCCGCAGGGAATTTTGGGAATGGTGGATATGCCTGCGTATTCCCTGGAGGAAATTCTTGCATTATCGTCCGGTCTTTATCTGATGCTTGACGATCTGAGAGACCCGGGAAATCTTGGGACTGTGATCCGGACGGCGGAGGCAGCTGGCGCAGCCGGAGTGATCATGAGCAGGGGCTGCGTTGATCTGTTTAATCCAAAGGTTGTCCGGGCAACGATGGGAGCAATCTTTCGTGTTCCGTTTTTATATGTAGAAAGCCTGCCTGAGACGATTGAACAGATGAAGAAGAAAAATATTTCCGTTTATGGAACGATTCTCGAGGAGAGTCAGCCTTATGATGAGCCGGATTACACGAAGCCGTCAGGAATCGTGATCGGTAACGAGGCAAACGGGATCAGTGCTCCTGTGAGGGAGAGTTTAACGGGCAGGATCCATATTCCGATGCAGGGAAGTGTGGAGTCGTTGAATGCGGCTGTGGCGGCTGCCGTGGTGATGTATGAGGCATCGAGACAGCGCAGAAAAAGGGATACGGGTCTATTGAAATTTCATTAGAAATATGCTATATTCATACAAATAGATGGAATACACCAAAGGGGGTGTTGTCATGAGCGGTTTATCAGATCTTTTGACGTATCCGTTGACGTCAATGTTTCAGTCGCTCTTTCGGACGGATGAGAATATTATGTTTTTCTGGTTGATCGCATTGGTCGCATTATTGATCATTGAGATCATTACGCTGGGACTTACAACGATATGGTTTGCGGCAGGTGCGTTTATCAGCTTTGTTGCAGCATGGCTGGGAGCACCACTTGGAGTTCAGCTTGCCGTATTTTTTATTGTCTCTTTCGTGTTGCTTATTTTTACCAGACCGGTTGTTCAGAAGCGTCTGAACAATTCGCGGGCGAGGACGAATGTCAACAGTATGATCGGGAAGGAAGGCAGAGTGATCGAGGATATCGATAACTTTAATGAGACCGGGCGCATTATTGTTGATGGGATGGAGTGGACGGCGAGAGCGTCCGACGAGCAGAGTATTAACTCTGGTCAGAAGGTGGTCATTCGGGAGATTCAGGGCGTTAAGGCGATGGTAGTGCCGGTGTCCGATATTTCGGATTGACCCGATTTTGGGACAGAGCAGCTTATAACCAATATAAAGGAAAAGGAAAGGAATCAGACAAATGGAATTAGCAATTATTGTATTACTTGTTATCATTGCCGTGATCGCAGTGTCATGTATTCACATTGTGCCACAGGCAAAGGCTTATGTAGTAGAGAGACTTGGAGGCTACCAGAGTACATGGGATGTGGGACTTCATTTTAAGGTGCCGTTTATTGACCGTATTGCCAGAAAGGTTAGCTTAAAGGAGCAGGTGCTTGATTTCCCGCCACAGCCGGTAATCACCAAGGATAATGTAACAATGCGTATTGATACGCTGATCTTTTTCCAGATCACAGATCCGAAGCTTTACACATACGGTGTAGAGAATCCGATCATGGCGATCGAGAATCTGACAGCTACCACACTTCGTAATATCATCGGTGAACTTGATCTCGACGAGACATTGACCTCCCGTGAGATCATCAATACAAAGATGCGTTCTTCTCTGGATACGGCGACAGACCCATGGGGTATCAAGGTGAACCGTGTCGAGCTTAAGAATATCATTCCGCCGCAGCCGATCCAGGAGGCAATGGAGAAGCAGATGAAGGCAGAGCGTGAGAAGCGTGAGGCAATCCTGATCGCGCAGGGTGAGAAGCAGTCAGCGATCACCGTGGCAGAGGGTCATAAGGAGTCTGCAATCCTCGAGGCAGAGGCTGAGAAGCAGGCAGCAATCCTTCATGCAGAGGCACAGAAGGAGGCAACGATCCGTGAGGCAGAGGGTCAGGCGCAGGCAATCCTGGCAGTCCAGAAAGCGAATGCGGATGGTATCCGTATGCTGAATGAAGCATGCGCATCCAAGGAAGTTATTGAGTTAAAGAGTCTGGAGGCATTTGCGAAAGCAGCAGATGGAAAGGCAACCAAGATCATTATTCCATCAGAGATCCAGGGACTTGCAGGAATGGTTAGTTCCGTGACAGAAATTGCAAAATCTTCCGGAGATAAATAATACTATTTTTTGAAGAGATGAATTTCCTGCACAGCTCCTGCTGGCAGGAAATTTTCACTTTATTGTGATTTGATTCGCAAGGATAAATAATAGAGAAAGGCAGGATATCATTATGAATCTGATTGGCAAAAATTTTCTGACATTAAAGGATTTCTCCGCAGAGGAGATTACATATCTTCTGGAGCTTTCGGCTGAGCTGAAGGACAAGAAGAAAAAGGGCATTCCGGTTAACAATTATGTTGGTAAGAACATTGCTCTGATCTTCGAAAAGACAAGTACAAGAACGAGATGCTCTTTTGAGGTAGCAGCCCATGATATGGGAATGGGTGTGACCTATCTGGATCCACAGGGCTCGCAGATCGGTAAGAAGGAGAGTATTAAGGATACAGCGCGCGTACTTGGCCGTATGTTTGATGGCATTGAGTATCGTGGCTTTGAACAGAGCATTGTTGAGGAGCTTGCCAGATATGCAGGTGTACCGGTATGGAACGGACTGACCAATGAATATCATCCGACACAGATGCTTGCAGATCTTCTGACGATTCAGGAGCATCTTGGCAGATTAAAGGGTGTGAAGCTTGTATACATGGGCGATGCCCGTTATAACATGGGTAATTCTCTGATGATCGCCTGTGCAAAGATGGGAATGCATTTCGTGGCATGTACTACAAAGGAATATTTCCCGAACGAGGAACTTGTGGCACAGTGCCGCGAGTACGCAAAGGAGTCCGGCGGTTCTGTGACGTTGACGGAGGATGTGGAGAGCGGCACCAAGGAAGCTGATGTTCTCTACACCGACGTATGGGTTTCCATGGGCGAGCCGGAGGAAGTATGGGCGGAGCGTATCAAAGCACTTTCCCCATACCAGATCAACAAGAAGGTTATGGATAATGCAGGCCCGCAGGCAATCTTTATGCATTGTCTTCCGGCATTCCACGATCTGGAGACCGGCGTTGGCAGACAGGTCTATGAGAAGTTTGGCATGAGCGAGCTTGAGGTGACAGATGAAGTATTTGAATCAGAGGCATCTGTTGTATTTGATGAGGCAGAGAATCGTATGCATACGATCAAGGCTGTTATGACAGCAACACTGGAGCCGACGGTAAAGGCATAGAGCCGGTTTGCGGTTTTGGCATCATGATGATGGATAATGCGGGGTGCCTTAACACAGCATCCGATCATAAGAAGATGGAGTGATCTTTGTGAAAAAGGAAATACTTCAAATGCTTCGAAGCGCAGGAGAGGAGTACACATCCGGTCAGGTTTTGTGCGAAAAGCTGGGCGTGTCGAGGCAGGCGATATGGAAAAATATATTACAGTTAAAGGAAGCGGGATATCAGATCGAATCCCAGCCCAAGAAAGGATACCGGCTGTTAGAATCTGCGGATCGTCTGGTTGGTGCAGATATTGAGAGCCGGTTAGCTCCGGATTGTCTGTGCCGCAGGGTGGAATGTCTGGAGACCGTGGATTCTACCAATACAAGAGCGAAGCAGCTGGCGGAGATTGGAGAGCCGGAGGGGACGCTTGTGGTCGCAGAGGAGCAGACTGCCGGAAAGGGCAGGCGGGGACGCGGCTGGGCGTCAGAGCCCGGGATCGGAATATGGATGAGTCTGATCCTCCGCCCGCAGCTTAAGCCGCAGCAGGCAGCCAGTGTGACGCTGGTGGCAGCGATGGCGGTGGCGAAAGGCATCCGGGAATGCTGTGGACTTGAGACAGGCATTAAATGGCCGAATGATGTCGTGATCAACGGCAAAAAGGTCTGCGGTATTTTGACGGAGACAAGCTCGGAACCGGATTACATTCATTATGCGGTTCCTGGGATAGGAATCAATGCGAACACGCCGGAGTTTCCGGAGGAGCTTCGGGACAAAGCAACATCGATCTATCTGGAGACCGGGAAGAAGACGGACCGCAACGCACTGATCGCAGCGGTGATGAATGCATTTTCCGATTATTACAGACGTTATCTGGAGACAGCAGATCTGTCACTGCTGAAAGATGAGTACGATGCGATGTTAGTGAATATGAACCGGGAGGTACTGATCCTGTATGGCATGGTCGAGGATGCAGATCCTGAGAAGAGTGAGAAGGGCGTGGCAAAGGGAATCGCCCCATCCGGCGCACTTTTGGTAGAGACGGAGGCTGGTCTGAAGGAGGTTTTATCCGGTGAGGTATCGGTAAGAGGCGTTTACGGATATGTGTAGCGAATAATTTGACGGTATCCGGTCAGGTGTGATGTGATAACCGTCAATAGTACAGAAAGGCATAGAAGATATGGACGATTTATTTGATGAAGATATTCTGAAGCCGGCACCGGAGGCGGATGGTATGGTGATCCTGAGTGTGGCAAATGCATATAAGAAGCAGTACTATCTGAATCCGAAGTTTGCGAAGTTGCCGGAGACGATACAGGAGGAGCTTCAGATCATGTGCGTGCTGTACACGGCAGATGTGGGAGGAATCCTGACACTCTGCTTTGATGAGGAGGGCAACCTTTTGTTTCATGTTACATCGGAGGATGATGATTATTTCTTTGATGAGATCGGAAGCGTATTGAAGATCAAGGAGATCCAGAGGGAGAAGCAGGAACTTCTGGAGGCGCTTGAGTTGTACTACAAGGCATTCTTTTTGAAAGAAGATATCAGTGAGCTGTTGAGTGAAGAATAAATAATATGCAGATGGAGGAATGGCAATGTTATTAGCTGTAGATGTAGGAAATACAAATGTAACGATTGGTGTTTTTGATGGTGCGGAGATGGTAACCCGGTTTCATTTTACGGTTCGTATTTCCAGAACCTCGGACGAATACGGAAGTACAATATGTGAGATCCTGGAGAGAAAGGGATTTTCGGCAGACTCGATTGATCAGGTGATCATTTCGTCGGTGGTGCCTAAGATCATGTATTCCTTCAGCAGTGGTATTATTAAATATCTCGGATGTCAGCCGATCATTGTAGGGGCAGGCATCAAAACCGGTATCCGAATCGAGACAGCCAACCCGAGAGAGGTTGGACCGGATCGTATTGTGGATGCGGTTGCGGCACATACCTTATATGGAGGACCGATCATCGTGGCAGACTACGGTACGGCGACGACTTACGATCTGATCACGGCCGAAGGCGCATTTCTCGGTGGTGTGATCAGTCCCGGTGTAAAGATTTCTGCCAATGCGCTCTGGAATGACACGGCGAATCTGCCGGAGATTGAGATCAAATGTCCGGAGCATGTTGTGGCAAAGGATACCATTACAGCGATGCAGGCAGGACTTTTTCTCGGTACGGTCGGACAGTCCCAGTATATCATCAATAAGATCAAGGCAGAATCCGGCTTAAAGGATATCAAGGTCGTAGCAACCGGAGGTCTCGGCAAGATGATTTCCGATTATACGGATGAGATTGATATTTATGACCGTAATCTGACCTTAAAGGGACTGCAGATCATTTTTGATAAGCAGAAGAAATAGGAGAAACAGGCATGGAAGGATTTCAGATAGGAAATGTAAGGATTCCCGGAAAGCTTGTGTTAGGACCGATGGCAGGGGTGACAGACCTGCCATTTCGTTTGTTATGTAAGGAGCAGGGGGCGGATCTTGTCTATACAGAAATGATCAGTGCCAAGGGAATCTTCTATAAGAATAAAAATACAGAGCTTCTCTGGATGACAAAGGAGCAGGAAAGACCTCTGGCATTGCAGCTGTTTGGTTCGGAGCCGGCATTGATGGCGGACATGGCGGCTCAGATTGAGGAGCGGTCGTTTGATATTCTGGACATCAACATGGGCTGTCCGGTGCCAAAGGTTGTAAATAATGGAGAGGGTTCTGCGCTTATGAAGGATCCGCAGCTTGCCGGTGAGATCGTAAAGGCGGTCAGCAGCAGGATCAGCAAGCCGGTCACGGTGAAGTTCCGCAAGGGCTTCGGGGCTGACGACTGCAATGCCGTGGAGTTTGCGAAACGCATGGAGGACTGCGGTGCGGCGGCGATCGCCGTACATGGCAGAACGAGAGAGCAGTATTATGGGGGAAAGGCGGACTGGGACATTATCCGTCAGGTGAAGGAAACGGTTGGTATTCCGGTGATCGCAAGCGGCGATATTTTCACACCGGAGGATGCGGCGGCATGTCTGGAGCAGACCGGGTGCGATGGTCTGATGCTGGCGAGAGGTGTGCGTGGCAATCCGTGGCTGTTTCATCAGATCAGAGAATATCTGGAGCATGGCACACTCGAAGCAAAACCATCCAGAGAGGAGATGGTGCAGATGATCCTGCGCCACGCCCGGATGCTGATCGAATGCAAAGGGGAGCTGATGGCAATGCGGGAAATGCGTAAGCATGTGGCATGGTACACCGCAGGATATCCGGGCTCAGCCAGCCTGCGCAGACGTGTGAATGAGATCGAGAAATACGAGGACCTGGAGCGGCTGATTATGTTTTCAAAATAAATTTGAAAAATATCCATATTCCTATTGACAAAGTAGGAATATGGATGTATGATAGGTACATCTTAATAATCATAGTAAACCGATAGGAAAACAAATATCCGCTATCGAGAGACATGGAAATGAACATAGAAAGTGAGGGCAATCGTATGAGTAAGAAAACATATTCAGAGAGAGCATTAAAATTTGAGACAAAGCAGCTTCATGTAGGTCAGGAACAGGCAGACCCGGTAACCGATGCAAGAGCAGTACCAATTTATCTGACATCTTCTTATGTTTTTCACAACAGCCAGCATGCAGCAGATCGTTTCGGTCTGAGAGATGCCGGTAACATTTACGGAAGACTGACAAATCCTACAGAGGATACGTTCGAGCAGAGAATCGCAGCACTCGAGGGTGGTGTGGCAGCTCTGGCAGTAGGAAGTGGTGCAGCAGCACTCACTTATGCATTCCAGGCAGTTGCTCATAAGGGAGATCACATCGTAGCAGCTAAGAATATTTATGGTGGTACATACAACCTTCTGGCACATACACTTCCGGATTACGGCATTGAGACTACCTTCGTAGATCCTTTTGATTATGAAGGAATTGAGGCAGCGATCAAGGAGAATACCACAGCGATCGAGATTGAGACACTTGGTAATCCGAACTCGGAGGTGGTTGATATTGAGCGTATCGCCAATATTGCACACTCTCATAACATTCCTCTGATCGTAGATAATACATTTGCAACTCCTTATCTGGTTCGTCCGATCGAGTATGGTGCAGATATTGTTATTCATTCTGCAACAAAGTTCATCGGCGGTCATGGAACAACCATCGGTGGTGTGATCGTAGACAGCGGTAACTTTGACTGGACATCCAGTGACAAGTATCCATGGCTTGTTGAGCCAAACGTATCTTATCATGGTGTAAGCTTTGCTAAGGACTGCGCACCGGCAGCATTTGTCACATATATCCGTGCCATCCTTCTTCGTGATATGGGTGCAACTCTTTCTCCGGTTCATGCATTTATTTTCCTGCAGGGTCTTGAAACATTATCTCTTCGTGTAGAGCGTCATGTCGAGAATGCGCTGAAGGTTGTTCAGTTCCTGAAGGATCAGCCGTTGGTAGAAAAGGTAAATCATCCATCTGTATCAGAGGATCCGGAGCAGCAGAAGCTTTATAAGAAGTATTTCCCGAATGGCGGTGGATCTATCTTTACCTTTGAGATCAAGGGTGATGCAAAGAAAGCACAGGATTTCATCGATCAGCTTGAGTTATTCTCTCTGCTTGCCAACGTAGCAGATGTGAAGTCTCTGGCAATCCATCCGGCTTCCACCACACACTCTGAGTGCAACGAGGCAGAGCTTTTGGATCAGGGTATTAAGCCAAATACGATCCGTCTGTCCATCGGTACGGAGCATATCGATGATATCATCGAGGATCTTTCCGAGGCATTCAAGGCAGTTCAGTAATTCAAAGCATGTGTAAAATTCTCCTATATGTTAAAAAGACGGCTGTGCACAGTAGTGTGTCACAGCCGTTTATTCGTTATATTTTGGAAAAAGTTCCTCGAAGGTAACATCCAGAAGTTCCCTGAGCAGACAGAGTTCATCCGGATAGATGTGACGTTGCCCAACTTCGATTTTTGCCAAAGCGCTGCGGGTAATATCGCAGTTGTTCAACTGGAGCCTTGCAGATAATTGTTCCTGCGTCAGTCCGCGTGATTCCCGAATTAAGCGGATTTGCCGTCCCATCCTTTTTTCGTATTCGATATTCATAGTATTCATAGTCCTTCTCATATATTTTGCGTCGGTGGATTGGAAATGCATTGTCTCAGAATGCAGTGATCCACTTAATTGAGAGCAAACCTATATTGATTTTATAAGATGTTTATGATACAATTGCACTTGTATAGGTGCAATTATGGCGCATTGTTCTGTGATTGCACGGATGATAAAAGGTTAGGGAGACTACATTTAAAAGAACTCAGACGTAATCCGGTCATTTCGGGGTGGAAGTGGAAGGTTAATAGATAAAGATCTTTTAAATGTAGTCTTTGATTTGAAGCAAAGGTCTCGGTTTGAGACTTTTTTTATTTTTAAAATCATATATTTTGCTATTGTATCCGGATGAAGCTTGTGTTATGCTTGTAAAACGTCTTTTATGAATTGCGCAGCCGGTGCAGGGGAGCGCGAGATGGCATTTGGTGAGAGAATGAGTATTTACAGGGAGATAAGAGAAATGAGAGAGCAGTCTGTATATAAAAAGGCATTGACGCTGGCGGTGCCGATGATGATCCAGAACGGTATTACAAATGCGGTCAGTCTGGTAGATAACCTGATGGTGGGAAGTCTTGGAACGGAGAGCATGACAGCGGTTTCGATCGTGGGACAGCTTATATTTGTATTTTTCTTAGCGGTGTTTGGCGGTCTGTCCGGTCCGGGAATCTACGGGGCACAATATTATGGACAGCGTAATAAGGAAGGTTTTCAGACCGTATTTCGTCTGAAGCTGTGGATCACAGCGGTGATTGTGCTGGTTGGGATGATTATTTTTATCACCAATGGAAGCCGTCTGATCGGTCTGTATCTTCATGGCTCCACACAGGGGATGGATGCAGGAAAGACATTAGAACAGGGGATGGAGTATCTTCATATTATGCTGATCGGTCTGATTCCGTTTGCGTTTACACAGATTTATGCCGGAAGCCTGCGTGAGATGGGAGAGAGTGTAAAGCCGATGATTGCAGGGATTGCTTCGGTTTTTGTGGATATTGTCTTTAATTATCTGTTGATCTATGGCAAGTTTGGCTGTCCGCGGCTGGAGGTGCGCGGAGCAGCGATCGCTACCGTGATGGCGCGTTTCGTGGAGATGTTTATTGTAGTGGGCTGGACGCATGCCAGTATCCGTAAATATGAACTTCTGCAGAAGGTTTACCGCACGGTTCGGGTTTCCTTTGCCCAGGTGAAGGGTATTTTAGTGAAGGGCTTCCCGATCTTTATGAATGAATTTTTCTGGGCGGGGGGTATGGCTGCGCTGACGCAGTGTTATTCGATGAAGGGACTGCAGGTGATCGCGGGACTCAATATTTCCAATGCGATCTGTAACCTGCTCAACGTTGTATTTGTTGCAATGGGAAATGCGGTTGGTATCATTATCGGACAGCAGCTTGGTGCATCGCGGTTCGAGGAGGCAAAGCGGGATGCCGGGAAGCTGCGTTGGTTTACGGCAGGACTGTGTCTGATATTGACGGTGATACTGGCAGCCTGTTCCCATGGATTCCCGCAGTTGTATGACACGACGGAGGATGTCCGATATCTGGGACAGTGGTTTATTATTATCACAGCGGTATTTTTTCCGGTACAGGGATTTTTAAATGTGCTTTATTTTACGCTGCGTTCCGGAGGAAAGACAGTGATCACGTTCTTATTTGACAGTGTGTTCACCTGGGTGGTCTCAGTGACATTGGCATTTGTGTTGTGCCGCTTTACTGCATTGCCGGTGCTTGCAGTTTATGCGCTGGTGCAGTCGGCAGACCTGATCAAAGTTGTGGTGGGCTATGTCCTCGTCAAAAAAGGCATATGGATCACCAATCTTGTGGTATGAAGCTTTTTCGAGCCTTTTGCCGGAGCGCATAAAAGGTTTTCAGACTTTAAATACATTGGAGGAATAACGATGAGTAATTTGAAAAAGGATGAGAAGGATCCGGGACTTTGCGGCAATGAGCGGATCGAGGCAGCGATTGCAGGGCTGCAGCAGGAGACATCACAGGAGCATCTGGCACATACGCTGACGGTGATCCGCCAGAGAATGCGAGAGGGCGGTCAGCTTATTATTGCGGTAGAGCCGCCGAACGGTGACGGAGGACTTCGGATTCAGGCAGTCCGGACCGAGGATGGAAGAAACTGGTGGACGGTATTTACCGGCTTTGATGAGGAGCTAAAGGGAAGCGACAGCGTGAAGTCTACGTTTCTGACGGATATGCGCCAGGTGTTTTCAAAGGCGGTCCGGACGGAGGAGATCGAGGGGATTATATTAAATCCGTGGAACAGAACGCTGATGTTAGATAAGACACTTCTTCGGGTGATATTGGGGGAGATGTAGCAATTACCGCCAACGAAGCTGTCGGCCGCTGCATACGCAGCTTGTTAATTGCTTATTCTATTTAGAACAGCCTGCGGGGAAGGGGAGGGATCAATAAAGTTGCTATTCACGGCAATTCCAAATAGAATGCGCAATTACCGCCAGCGAAACTGTCGGCCGCTGCATACGCAGCTTGTTAATTGCTTATTCTATTTAGAACAGCCTACACGGCGAAAGCCGGCAAACCGAACGGGATATTACATGCGAGCATGTAATCCCGCCCGATTTGCCGGCTTTTTGCCGTGAATAGTAACTTTATTGAGAAAATTTTTAAAAATTATTGACAAAGGTGTGTTTTTGTATTAGATTATTTGGTGGTTAGAGAATTCTAACCAAGGAGAGTGTAGACTGATACACAATAGATACTACTAATTTGAGGTAGGGAAGAATAAGCATAGTTATATATTACAAAGTGAAGAGAGGAATTTTTTATGAGTCTTGATCAGGCAGTTTTAGGAACAGAGTACATCATCAAGGATATTTCAACAAATGACGAAGAGATGAAATCATTTTTGTTTTCTCTGGGATGTTACAGTGGTGAGCCAATTACGGTTGTGTCTCGCAAGAAGAATAACTGTGTTGTGTCCATCAAGGATGGACGTTACAACATTGATATTGATTTAGCGAAAGCTATTTTGATATAAATAATACAATATAAAGCTATATTTCATAGTTTGATTAAGGAGGTTTCTTTATGAGAATTGCGTTAACCGGTAATCCCAATAGTGGTAAGACTACTATGTACAACGCATTAACGGGAAGAAATGAAAAAATCGGTAACTGGGCTGGTGTTACCGTAGATAAGAAAGAATATCCGGTCAAGAAAGATCACTATGATGGTTCTTTGGAGCTGATCGCAGTCGATCTTCCGGGTGCATATTCTATGTCACCATTTACCTCTGAGGAGAGTATTACAAGTGGTTATGTTAAAAATGAGCATCCGGATGCGATTATCAACATCGTTGATGCAACAAATCTGAGCCGAAGCTTATTCTTTACAACACAGCTTCTGGAGTTGGGAGTTCCGGTGGTTGTCGCATTGAATAAAAGTGATATCAACGAGAAGAAGGGTAACAAGATTGATGAGAAGGCATTGTCTGAGAAGCTTGGATGTCCTGTTATTAAGACAACATCTACAACAGACACAGGTCTGAGAGAGGTTGTTAAGAAGGCTGCTGAGCTGCAGGGCGCAGGACAGAAGCCACCGTATGTTCAGGGTGATATCAATCTCCATGATAAGAAAGAGGTTGAGGCTGCTGACCGTAAGCGTTTCGAGTTCGTCAATGCAATCGTTAAGCAGGTTGAGACACGTAAGGTTCTGACAAAGGAAAAGAATGCAGGCGATAAGATCGATGCTGTTTTGACAAATCCGGTATCAGGTATTATCATATTTGCAGCAATCATGTTCCTTGTATTCTACATTTCACAGTCAACACTTGGTACATGGCTTGCAGATATTCTTGTAGGCTGGATCGAGACATTCCAGAACTGGGTAGGCGGACTTCTTGAGAATGCAAATCCGTTCCTGTATGCACTGCTTGTTGATGGTATTATCGGTGGTGTTGGTGCCGTAGTAGGTTTCCTGCCACTCGTAATGGTTATGTACTTCCTGATCGCTCTTCTTGAGGATTGTGGCTACATGGCTCGTGCCACAGTCGTTCTTGACCCGATCTTTAAGAGAGTAGGCCTTTCCGGTAAGTCCGTTATCCCAATGATCATCGGAACCGGTTGCGGTATCCCTGCTATCATGGCATGCCGTACCATTCGTAATGAGAGAGAGCGTAGAACTACAGCAATGTTAGCAACTTTCATGCCATGTGGTGCTAAGCTTCCTGTAATCGCACTGTTTACCGGTGCATTCTTCCCACATTCAAAATGGGTAGGACCTTTAATGTATTTCGTAGGTATTATTTTGATCCTCTTAGGAGCTCTTCTGGTAAAGGCTGTTACCGGTATGAAGTACAGAAAGTCATTCTTCATCATTGAGCTTCCTGAGTATAAAGTACCAAGTCTTAAGATCGGCTGCTTATCTATGTTAAACCGTGGTAAAGCATACATCAAGAAGGCTGGTACCGTAATTCTTGTATGTAACACAGTTGTTCAGATCATGCAGTCCTTCAACTGGAAGCTGCAGGTTGTTGCAGAGGGCGCAGAGAGCACTTCAATCCTTGCAAGTATTGCAGGTCCGTTCGCAACACTGCTGATCCCTGTTGTTGGTATCGCAGCTTGGCAGCTTGCAGCAGCATCGATTACCGGTTTCATCGCAAAGGAGAACGTAGTAGGTACGCTTGCAACTGTTTATGCACTGACAAACTTTATTGATACCGATGAGCTTGCACTGACAGGCAGTGGTAATATTGTAGCAACCACTATGGGTATTACAAAGGTAGCAGCCCTTGCTTACCTGATGTTCAACCTTTATACACCACCTTGTTTTGCAGCACTTGGTGCCATGAACTCTGAGATGCAGAGTGGTAAGTGGCTGTTTGCAGGTATCTGTCTCCAGTTAGCAACCGGATTTACCGTTGGTTTCCTGGTATACCAGATTGGTACATTGATTACCACAGGCGCTCTTGGAGCAGGCTTTGTTGGCGGTCTGATCGCAGTACTTATTTTCGCAGCAATTATCGTATATCTGATCCAGAAAGCGAATAGAGCCATTGATACGGAGTATCAGTTGGATTAATGATTAGAAAGGGATGATGAGTTATGACAGGTATGCTTGCCAATGTTATTGTAATCGTACTTCTGGTGTTGATCGTGGGTTCCGCGGTTTTATACATCCGAAAAGAGAAAAAGAGGGGTGTTCATTGTATTGGATGTCCATCTGCAGGATCCTGTTCCCGCTCATGTATGTCCAATCAGAAAAAGCATGCGAAGAAATAATAATCATGCGGTAAAAGCGTGAACTCGCGGCAATCATAACAGATTAAAGGGGATGATAATTTGAATGGTCAGACACTTTTAATCGTCGTAATACTGATCATCATACTGATTCCGGCAATTGCCAGCACCTTGAAGCATATGAAGGGGGAAGGCGACTGCTGCGGAGGACCCAAGGAGAAACCGGTCAAAAAGAAGATTGATGGACCGAAGCTTCGTGAACTGGTCGTTCATATTGACGGAATGCATTGTCAGAACTGTAAGAACAGGATCGAGAAGCATCTGGACGAACTGGACGGTGTCGTGGCAAAGGTCAATCTGAATAAGAAGCAGGCTGTCGTGTCCGTTTATAGGGAAATCGATGATTCCGTAATACGGGATGTGATCGAGGGACTGGATTTCACGGTAGTCAGTATGGAACAAAAGTAAAATATAGCATTTACCCGGACAGGGTGAATATGCTACAATGAAGAGGGAAAGCGAAATGCTTTCCCTCTTTTCGATTGATGTGCGCCTAGCGGCGCACGTTTCTAACGGGTTAAAGTCCCGAATCCGCCCGGTAGTGGGAAGGATATAGCCGAAGGCAAGGGTGTCCATCGTGAGA